>JAQICW010000366.1 GCA_027858355.1 Desulfobacula sp. | reverse complement strand
TGATTATTAATTGAATTCAAAGTCATCATCAAACTCAGTTGTCATTGCGCCAGTTGTTGGCGCAGTTATTGTTAATTTGTTTTCCATTTTTCCACCCATGCTATTAAAACAATAGAATATTGAAAATTTAGCATAATTTTCAACTATCACAGACGCATCATAGTTGAAATTATTTTTTTCAATAGTGTTGGCATTTATGATTTTTGGGAAATCGGAGTTTTGATCCATCCCCTCTATATCCATCTCAACAAATGTAATTTTATAAGGATTTGGATTCGATATGGTTATGGTCAATAAATTTTCTGCCCGTTTACGAAAAATATTGCCCTCAATCGTAAAATTCAATTCTGTCGGAGGAATGGGCTTGTTTTTATTAACAATGAACCAGGGAACTGCCATTTCCTGTGGTGTGCATCCCCCATGCGTAGCTCCATGAGGACGATTATGGAAACAAGCGTACCCTTTGGGAATCATCATGGTATCATTTAAGCCATAAAGATCAGAATTCAATTCCCATATTTTGTCTTGTTTGATATTTTTTGGTTTTTCTATTTCAGCAGCTATCACAGTCCGTGTTTTTCCATTTTTTGTCAAAGGGACGTCAATGATTTCGCCTGTTTTAGATTCTTATCTCTGATTTTCGTGTTATTTTGGCAAGAGAATCAGAAAACTCTTTGGTTCTGGCTTGTCCAGGTTAGGGATTACGGTGTAGCCATGGTCACTACAGACAATTACCTGTAACTGTTTTCCATACATTTCCTTAAAGTCTTTTAGGCATTGAGCAATCTCGTTGGCTTGTTTTTGAACATATTCACCATATTTTTTTCTTCTTATATATTGGCGATAATTCCTATGGAGAAATTCTTGATCAAGGTGATTGTCCAAATAAAGGTAAGCATCCGCAGGCTCCTGGATAAGTTCCAAAAGGCTACCATCCCGGTCAGTTTTTGATCGGATATGGTTTTCAGGAATACCAAGATAGTCCTGAAGGAGCTTTTTATAAAATATTGCATTTGGCTGCTCATCAGGAATTTGTGATTTCATTTTACCTGCTACGAGGGTCGGCTTTGCAATGTAAGTTTGTGTCGGTAGAAATGAAAGATAGGGAACCATTTCATTTGACGGATAGAACCCATAACTCTGTAACGCAGGTATCAGCTCATCTCTGGCGCAAATATAATCCAACCCGTCAAAAACAATCATAAGAAAAGGTTCGCCAGCAGAGACAAGTTCTTTGAGGTGTATAATTTTACTGTAAGCCATCCCTTTTCCGAAAAGCATATCCGTATAATGCAGCCCCAACCAATTTTCAAAACTTTTTATATATGGTTCTGTTTGATTCATCAGCCCAAGAAGGGCACAAGAATTATAAAACGGCAAATATTCGTTATCCAACCATTTTTGGATATCATAAATCGAACAATCCATGGAAAGCTCTGTAGGTTTCTTGACTGGATAAAGCTGGTGCGCCATTGTGATGACCTCATGAAAATTTTTAAATTCTATTAACTTGGTATAAACGAGGTTGTTTATGGCAGCTTCATCATGTAATTGTTTGCGAAGTTTTTCCATTAAAAAAATTTTTTCAAATTCCATGGTACCGGAAATGAAAGGCAAGGCTTTTTCTGGAAATATTCTCCACTCTTCATCAAGAAAAGATCTGACAAAGGATGTTATACTCTCTGGTAATTGAGTCTGAATGTCAAGACGCGGCAGCTTATGACGGTTTATAAATAATGACAGTTCATACCATACATTATCCTGCTGTAACCACGCCGAAATCTTATTTTCCGGAAATAGAAACAGAAGTTGCTCCCAGACAATATATTTAGCCCGTGTAAAAGGATTGCCTTTTAACCAGAAAAATATTTCAGCGCTATCATTTTTATTATTGCTCCAACAGGTTAAACAATCATTAATCAGATGTTTTTCTAATTCGTGAAGACCTGATGCCCGAGTATTTATCAAAAAATTAAAAATTCTGGATAGGTCAGTTATAGCAATAGGCTCATCTTTCGTCCATGCCTCTCCTATCATGATTTTTTTTAACCAATTATCAGCGGACGCGCCATGAATAGGAGTCTCTTCACACTTTTTAATTAATCCTAATTCAATAACCCAGTGAGGATTATTTTTTAAGTACTCCGGCATGATCTGTAGTCCCAATTTGTCTGCGAGTATGATAACAGGATCAATGATTTTTTTCTTTGCACCATATTTTATAGCAGCATCCAACCATTTAAAAACGACCTGAATGCGGACAATGACACAATATGATTCTCCTTTTCCCATGTAATCTTTGATTTTATTAAGTTCGCCTTCATATTGGGAAGTCTCTGTTATCAAACTGTCAAAATTATCTTCAGAATAGAGACCATATTGATCGTAAATAATTTCAATCATGGATTTTATTTCCCAAAAACATGTTTTTCGATTACTCGACACAATATCATCATTTTTTCTTTTTCATCCATTCCCTTACCGAGTTGATCAATGGTTGAATTCAGCATGTTTTCCAAAACCTGCCCATTTGCTGAAATGTCATCCAGCACTTCAAAGACTCTCTCATTGTTCTCCCCTTTGGAAAAAATGCTAAACCTTGCCTGACCAGGTTCTGGATCATCAGGTTTTGGAACCGAAGGGAAAAGAGGATCTGGAACTGCAAAGGTATCTATTATATTTTTTGCTGTATCCAGTTTACCACGAAATATCAGAACCAAATCATCACTCCAGGATGCCACACTCAATCCGGTCATTCCTTTTGCAACTTTTAACAATGTATTCTCATTGATATCACCACTCTCTCGACAGGCATTTGCAAGGATGGCAGGTTCACCGTTATAAGTATAGTTTTGTTTGTCAGAGGGAAGTTTAGAAAACCAGTTTGATACGC
Organism: Desulfobacula sp.; assembly: GCA_027858355.1. Next base: position 17,612 of record JAQICW010000366.1, on the reverse strand, counting down.
CTTGCTCGGGATTTTCAGGCTGGCCAAAAACAAAACCATATGCAGAAATAATCCTTTGGGTGAGACTATTCAGAAGTGCTTCAAACTCTTCTTTAAACGGTCTGATACCGTCCTCAACCCGTTTTTGGGTAACCCTGCTTGCATCATCAAAAATATGCTCAAAAAAATCTTTAAGCAATATTTGCTGCGTATCAGGTTCCAATTCCGCAAGAGGCTTGAAAATATAATCCCTTAATAAAGAGGCTCCATCAGAAATTTCTTCGGTTAATTGAGCATGTTTTGGGAGGGCTCTCCACCATTCCCCCATTTTGGTGCCCACTTTTTTTACCCGCTCCAAAGGTGGATCAGTAGGCAACAAATCAACATCAAATAATTTAGACAAGGCATCAACTAATGCTTTTTGATTTGAGCTAACATTAACGTAAACCAATCGATACTTTTCAGGTGTGGTAAACACTTTCTCCAATGTATCGTTTTCAATAACGGTTATTTTTTCGATCTGGTTTGCATTTCTTTGGAATTCAAATGAGATGTTTCCATATGTCAGCTCTTCGTGGGCAACTGAAGCAAAAAGAATCGGCAGCACCCGGCATTTAACCCCATAAGGCGATTTACGCAAAGTCCGCACCATGTTTTTCATTTCAAACGGGCGTCGTCGGGCATTATTGATATATTTTTCCATGCATTCCCAGGTTTTGCTTGCCCCATTGAACACATCGGCTTGAGGTTTTTCAAGAACACAATCCCCTGCCTGGTTTTTTCTTAAAATACCGTTACTTCTCAGCACTTGTCGAATAATATGCTGGGGTGCCGCAGCTGTTTCGTTCCAGAGTTTTTGGGCCGCGCCTTTTTCAGTCATTTTCATCGTTATGTCCCGACAATCTTTTCGGTATCCCCAACCCCCGCCAAAATCATCCAAGGCCAATTTGGGCTCTCCAATAACAGGGCAGTCAGGAAAGGCTTTATACATCACAGCAGATGTCATCTTTTTTATCTGCCGAGTGTTTAAAACGGTTTGGAGAAGTCCTGACCAGAAATAGACGAGCATTTGTTTTTCAGGAGCAAATAAATCATCAACCGTATTTTTCAACTGGGTGGATCTGTCGTTATCATAAATGCACCATTCTTCATGCAGTTCACCACCTTCGCCATAAAGGCTGGCCTCATTTTTTTTTAAATAGCTCAATGCCTGGTGTTCTTTGAGCAAAACGAATAGCTGTATGGGGTCTTTCGGGATTGCCATCACAACCTGGTTGTATTTTTCATCTGTCAATTGGGTTGTAGCGATTTGTTTTGCTTCATCAATTTCACTGCTGCTGCTGCAAAAAACAACAAAAAGAATGCCGTCTGAAAATGATCCAGCACCCAGATTTTTCGTTAATATATGAAAACTTTCCTTAAGCTGGTTCATACTGATTGGTTCGATTTCCAATTTACGCTTCACACCAAAATCATCTTCATAGCTAGTTGCTTCATAGCTTTCACTGAATTGGAATTGTTTCCATAATGATTTCAAATACTGGACCGGACTCTGCCCAAGTCTTTCAGGAGAATCATTTAACAGCTTCCGTACTTTTTCCATAAGAGATTCAGTGGCACTGCTGACAGCAGGGCGATAAGAACCGTCCGCCTGCAACTTCATAAGAATATGGTTTTCATTTTTAAGGTTGGAATGTCGTTCAAGTTCCTTTTGAAAAAAATTCATGCTCCCTTTCCGAAATGTCCAACGAATAAGAAAGGATTTCTTCTGTTACTTTTACTCTGGCTGGATTTGTAACACGAAAAACCGAGACGGCCTTTAAAATTCGAAGCCCAAGCAGGTCATCATCTTCAAGCCTTGCTTTTAGATGTTCAAAATCCCTGTAAATCGAATAGGTGCGCTCCTGCTGCTTGACATCATTAGAAAAATAATCCCATAACCCATCAACTGTGTACATTGGAGGCCCTGGATCGCCCACATGACAGACCGCTTTATCCAGAAATCGCTTAAAGCTTCCCGGCTCATCCTCACACAAGCAGGTGAACAGGGTACGGTTATTTTGCGCCACTTTTTCGGAAATTGCAGGTAAACTGTAAACCGCCATTGGATGGAGCGGATATGTTCCCAATACAACAGTGGCTTTAAGCTCATCTGAAGTGAATCCTGTGAAATATTTCAGACGGGCTGTTTCTTGTACCAATTTTTCAAAATAGTCATTGAAATCTGTTGTTAATTGATTCCAGCCATTTGTTTGTTGGTCTGCTACAATGACACCATCGATAAGCTGGAACGTTTCAACATCAGTACTTTTCATAATATATTGTTTAAAACGGCCTTCAATTTTTCTAAGATCATCTTCCAATTGCTTATTATTCACACCCAACGCATTCATGGAAATATCGTGATATTCTTTTAGAGATCGATGACAGAACAAATAGAAATGAAGCTGGTTGTTCTCACTGTCATTACAGCATTCTGCAAATTCCTGCAGTACCAACCCCTCTCTGCCTGTAGGATCCTTTACAACCTCTCCCATCTTATGACCAAATTCATCCCAGAAAACAGCAATCCCACTGAACCCATGCTTCTCTTTTAACTCTTTAACAACACTGGTGAAAAAATCTGCCGGAGTGAGCATGGTCGTAAATTCAAAACGACCACCAGCAGAGAAAAATGGATGTATCTCCCGAAAAAAATCAAATGTCTTTTTTTGATACTTTTCTAAACGGGTCTTCAACTCGTCCACTGACATACCGTTTAGTTCTACCTTTTCTTTCAGTATGGTAAAACTTTCAGGATAATTTTCTTCAATCTCGTGAACTCTTTTTAACGCAGCATCAAATGCCGAAGAAGGCAGTAGAAAATCAAGCCCTTCTTTTTCCAAAGCCTTCCTCAATCCCATGGTCAAGGCATCTGCAATATCACCTTCATCTCCATAAAGATTCACAACAAGAAATTTTTCAGGAACTTGTTTGCGGTATTGATTCAAAACCAATTTTGTATCAGGATCGAGTTTATCAATGATAATTTGTAATTCAGTGGTTTCAATGGATTGAGCAAAAAAGTTGAGCAAAACCAGTGCCAGATGGCTTTTGCCCGTGCCATAGGTTCCCATAATAATTCTGGATCTTAAATCACTGGCAGGATGAAGCTTTTTCCCCAGATCAAGAATGATTTCTCTTGCAACCTCTGTGGGAATAAAGCCCGCCACTTTTTTAAGATTGTTCTGATCGTTTTTCAGATTGACCGCCGCCTTAAATCCTGGCGAAATATGGATATATTCATTTAGATGTTCTGTTGTCATGCAAGACCTCTGATTCAAAAAGTATATTTATTTTATCTGTTACCTCGTCTGTGGGGCTTTGCTATTTAGAAGGGGCCCAGATAAGCCCTCTACTGTTTTCTTCGATTTTATTTAATTCGCTTAAATCTTCCTGGCAGTTGATAATGATGACGATACCGTGAGCAGGCTCGCTTCTGAGTAAGCTTTTCATAAAAAGGAGTCGTTCTTCTGTCGGCCACTTAGCATAGAGCGGTTCAAGTTCTGTAATGATGACAGGCGCTTCTTTTGCTTCGCCATAGATTTCATCCCGCACTGTTTGCCAGGTTAAGAATTCGTCCAGCCTGTTTTGATATCGGTTTTTGAAATCAATCACTTTTGCTTCGGAAGCATCGGCAAAATCTTTAACAAGACCAGAGGGAAACAATGTGTCCAGCGGTGCCGTGATAATGAACAGCACCGGGTATCGTTTTTCACAGCATAGTTGCCATTTTTCAAGCAGTTGTTCATGAATAGACATGTTTTATGGTCCTATTTCTTTGATTTTCTCCTCGATAAATCTTTCCATATCGTCTTTCTTTGGTAATTGCAGCATATACTTGGAAACAAACAATTGATTGTCCATACCTGCCAGGGCATACTCCGCCAGGGTGTGGTTTTTATCCGTACAAAGCAATATCCCGATGGGCGGGTTGTCGCCTTTGGTCTTCATATTTTTTTCAAACCAACTGACATAGGTATTGAGCTGGCCGATATTCTCATGATTGAACTTTGCAAGCTTCAATTCCACGAGGATATGGCATTTGAGCACGCGATGGTAAAACACCAAATCTACGAAAAAATGCTCTCCGCCAATAAGAATTCGTTTTTGTCTGGATTCAAAACAAAACCCGTGGCCCATCTCCAGCAAAAATTCTTCAATTTTCCCAAGCAATTGGTCTTCAAGGTGATTTTCACTCATCACTTCCTTTGGTTTGAGACCGAGAAACTCAAACACATATGGATCACGGATTGCCAATTTGTAATCGGTTTGTTCAGCCCCGCTGTTTACCAGAGCGGACAGTTTGTTTTTATTCAAAGACAGGCCTGATCGTTCATAGTAGAGGCTGCTTATCTGGCGTTTGAGTTCACGCACAGACCAATTGCCCCGGAGACATTCAACTCCGTAAAACAATCGTTTGGTCTCATCATCAATATCCACCAATTGATCAAAATGGGTGTAAGAAAGGTGTTGTAAAATCATGTCACCGGACGGTTGCAATTGTGGGTTCACTGTCCCCACTTTTCTATCTCCAAGATTTTGGGGCAGATGCTTTTCAAATTGTGGGGGCAGTGAACCCACAATTTGAGGATAAAACCGATAAAACCTCAAATAGCGGTATAGCTGGCGTCGATTACAATTACTAACGTCTTTTAATTTCTTAGCCAGTTCCGTTAAAAGCTGTTCACCATATTTTGCCCGGTCAGCTCCAGATAATTTGTATTCGCTGATATAGCAGCCAATAAGCCAATTTCTAAGCGTCAAGCTGATATTAACCGCTTTTTTGGCATTGGCTGAAAGCTCTATGTGAACTTTCTGGATGATCCCCACCAGGTGCTGGAAATTTAATTTTTGTTCATTGATATCCATATGTATCTTATTCCTGAATCATCTCCTGATTCAAAATCTTTGTTACCTCTTTTTCACCCTTGGAAAATGCTGCCACAGGTCCTTCACCGTCCAGTTCATGGTAGTAGGCGCTGACCATCACCAGTGGATGGACATCCATAATAGATATGGAGTTAAGACCAGCTGTATGGCTGATCCAGCCCACTTTTTTCTCGTAATACTCACCAATGTCAATGAGCAATGAATCAAGAACCTCTCGTTCTAATCTGAAAATTTTACCAATCCCACCAGATTCCAGGAGTTTTTCAAAATGAACGGATTGCCGCTGTTGCTGCCTGCTCCAATCCAGAAGTGCATATGCAAGGATTGCTTTGGGAAATGGTGATGTATTATGTGGGGGTCTAATATAATCTGTCTCTTCATTTGTTTGCCAGAACCCGAATCCTTCACCCAGGCGGGTACCCTCAAAAGCCTGTTTTAAGGGTGAAAAGATCAATTTATGAAAAATACTGTCTGTCATGGGGTTGTCATGGGTTTTGTCCCAAAAAGAACGCAATTGCTTTTCCAATTGATCACGGCTGAATTGGTCCAGAGAAAATTCGTTAAAATAAAAAGAGTAAAACCATGCAGAACTGGTGTTGCGGGCAAGGTTATAATGAATAACCCACCAGACACCATCTTCTTCAAGGTCAGGGTCATGCCGGGCAATAATCTTTCCCAGAGGGGTCAGGTAAAAATCATTTTTCTTTTTACAGACGATTCCCGCAGCTTCAGCCCATGCACGGGCTGCGCCAACTTTTAATTTCCCCACACGAAGGATGGCCTGTGCTTTTTCCACAGCTCGGGGTAAAAAAATGTCTGGATGCTTCGGCAGTTTTTTTATAATTAATCGAAACCATGCTTCCTCAAAACCGAATTCAAATTTTGCCAACTGTTACTTTCCTTTTTTAATTAATGACTCGAGGGCTGGGCACCTATGTTTAACGCAAGTCAAACAACTGCTGCACTTGTTATCATCTATACAAAAAATGCCGTCCGCATCAAGAGCTTGTGATTTACATTTTGCCCCACATGCACCGCAAAAAATACATGCTTGTAATTTTTTGAATTGTTTTTCAATCCTTTGCTGAAAGACGCGCCGATATTTCTTGATCAAATAGTTTATACGAATGGCCTGGTCTGAAAAACCAACCTCCACGCTTGCCAGAATTTCATTTGTTTTAGAATCATGAATCAGAAAAACTCGGGAAAATTCATCATGACTTACCACAGACTGAGGACCCAATGGCCGCAGAAAATGATGAACTAATTGGACATTACCACTTAATAGTTGATACATGACAGCATTGTCGGACAATATGCAAGGCGTGGATTCTATGGTGGCTTTATAATTATCCAATCCCCGGCCCCCCGCTCTGGCCCGCCAGCCTTGATCAATAAAATTATCTGGATTTGGATGGTTCATTCGTTCGGCCTGCTCTGATAAAAAAGTCTGCCACTTTATTCCTTTGTCTGGGTAGCGATCCTTAATCATATTTTGTGACCAGCCACTGTTAAACGGGCAATACAGGCAACCAACCCGTCTAAACCCTTTTTTATAGGCCTGGTTAAAGGGCAACTGATGGAAAAGAATATAAAGCCATACCTCAAGATCAGACCACGCTATGATAGGGCTGGCCAATATCTCCCGAGCGATTTTATGTTTGTCAGAAATACGGGGATAATTGGCGCGCTTTGAGGACTCCGCCCTTCTGACACCGTCAAATGTCAGCACGCCTTTATCCGGACTCATGCTGTCAATCAGCTTGGCCAGTGGATTGGTTTTATGTGTGGTACAGCACCATCGCAAAATTCTGCTGGGTGGGCCGATGGCTTCAGATGTCTGGAAAAAATCCAGCTTGGATCGACTCTCGATAAATGGGGTCAGCGGGTGTTGGCGTTGAAAATTTTTCAAATATTTATAGGTATCTGGAAATTCAATGGTGGTATCGGCAAAAATATGAAGCACATCACTGCGGCCCGTGGCATTCATCATTAGATGGGAAACAACGGTTGAATCCTTACCCCCGGAAAAAGAAACCATGGTTGTTTTTCCATGATACGCTGCTGCGGTTTGGCGGATGAAATCTTCAGCTTCATATTGTAGGTTTTCTATATACCCCTTGTTGGCCTGTCTCAAGGAGGTCAGGCATTTTTTCAGAGTCCGGTTCAAGGGTTTTAATGCATTGCCGTTCTCTAACTTTTTTGCTTTTCCATTGGCCGCTGTCAGCTTGGCAATGGGAATACCCTGGCAATAGTAAGTGCAATTTCCAGGTGAAATCCAGATTTCCCCCTCTTTTAAAAGCGGATGGATTCCAGTATCAATGTGTTTTTTCAGGTATTGAATCTCTGGTCTGAAGACCGGAACCAATGTTGCGGAACAAATATCCCGGCCCGCAGCGCCACAGGCAAGGCACTTGTTTTTTAAAAGCGGCACATGACAGGTATCACACCACCAGGTTCTTTTGTTTGCTTTCTTACTCATAACCTGATTTTGCCCCGTTTCTTTTTCTTGATATTTAAGGTTGTGGCGGCTTTATTCATTGGCTCAGCCGGGAAAAGACTATTTTCTTCAAAGACAGATTCCCTTTCCTTAGAAGATGGTTTTGTTTTTTGGACATAGGTAATCGTTTCAGGGGAAATCATTTGAAAATAATTATCAATGGCTTTGAGAATAACAATGAGCAGGCCATCCCTGGCAGACGGACTGCCAAGTTTAGAAAATATCCTGTTGACCAGTTTTATTTTTCTGCCATTCTGTGAATATCGGACAAAATAATGAGATTTTAAAAAGCTCTCTAAAGGTCTTTTGCATGCCTGATTTTTAATTTTAATTTTTGACAATTCTTCGATACGGTTCATTACAGCATTACCGGTTTCAATAAGCAGCCCCTTTTTATGCCGGGACAGGTAAAAATTATAAAACATGTCTTTGAGTTTAAACAGGTAAATAGCGCCATGTTCATCCATGCTGCGGATAAAAATAAAGGCCATCACAAGTTTATAAGATGTATTGTTTCGCCCTGTCAGATATTGGGCAAATTCTCCCACAGGATCCGGTAAAAATGCGATAAGGCTCTCAAGGGTTCTTTTTTCCCAGTTTTGCTGCCGGTCGTAAATACCGTCACCAATGCTTTTAAATCTTGTCTCAGTTGACAAAGCTGCGGTGATGTTACCTTCGGCGAATTCATTGCCTAAATGTTGAATAATCTGATGCCGCCTTTGGGGCAGACCTTTTTTATCAATAAACGCTTCGATAGCCGTCGAAACTGACCGATATGTTTTTAGTTCCCATGATTTGAGGCCATAAGTCCCCCGGCTGGCAATTTTAATTTTATCATATCGAGCGATTGAAGCATGGACATTGTGATCTGATAGCTCCTGGAAATTAATATTTTGCTTGCGAACCTGATTGGCGATCTTACTGAAATGCATGGGCTTTCCATTATCGTCAAGAAGATTACAGATCACATCTTCAAGCTTGTTAGAGTATTTTTCAAGCCATTTTTTGTGAGGCATCACAATATCTTCATGCAGGATTAATTTTCCGCAAGTTCGATCAACCAAATTTTCAATAAATGCCCTGTGGAATGTATTAACCTTTTCTTGATTCGGGCAATGGGCGTGGCAATAATCCTTAAGTTTTAATGATAGAACTTCAACATGGTAGGATTCGATTTCTGTAAAGTCCAAATCATTAATCCGTTCCAACACCTTTTCACAATAGGGGCAATCACAGTCTGCCGCGATAAGATCGTTAAAATCCTTGTTGCCATCATCTGCCCCCCGCAGATTAAGCAATTGTCCTAAAGCAAGGGGATAAGGGGCCGTCGGCCAGTTGAATTTTTCCTGAAGGGCAGAGGGTAACGCCTCTAAATGGATAACACCACCGCCATTGGCCACAGTCCGGTCAATTCTTTCCCAAAAATGTTCCAGCTTATCCATATTAACCCTATGCTTGAATTTGCGAATGCCTTTTTTGACTATCTGCCTGACTCTCTCTCTTGTGATACCAAAGGACTGGCCGAGTTCTTCAAGGGTTGGGATCTTTTCCGTTTGAAAACATAATTTTTTCTTGAACAATTCCTGATTTCGTTTTTTTTTCACACAAACAGCAATGAAACTTGACACCATGTTTTCATAGCTGGAATAATCAATAACGATTGGTTTGTCTTCTTCATTATATGGTGAATAACTTCCGGTTAGGCATAACGAAAGGACAATCTCTTTGAGTTCGTTTATGCTCTTTTTACCAAAATTCTTCCAGGCCCGCAGCTCAGAGTAGGAAGTTAACATGATTTCCCCAACCATTTTTACACACTAGTTGCGCAGGGCATTTGATGTCCTTGTTGATAGTGGTATATCTTTAAATTTAACTTCAGCGCAAAAAGATGGATGCAAGTTTTTTATGGTAACGTCCCCAAGGAGATTGTTGGAAAAAATCGGAAGCAATGCAATTGTTGACCTTATAGGGGGGGCTGATAGGAGTTCTTTGGTTGAAACTGGCGCTTGAATTTCCCCTTGAAATTGAATGGCATGAACAAAGTTTAGAATTTCTTGAATCGTTTTTCTTCCGCAATTTTGAAATGAGTACAAAATTTCTTCTTCAACTAATTTCAATTCTTCCAAAGATCCGATATTTGCCAAAAGAACATTGGTTGCCCGCACTGACAACCTGGATTCCATAATAAACTGCTTTAGAGCATCCAGGCTATCTTTATTCTCTTCAGGAGATGGCGTATTTTCTTGTATATTGGTTTCTGGTGGCACGGTCAATTCTCGGCCCATTATATATTCAACACAGAGATTATATAAAAAGTGTAATAGTCATTACCATTTCTGTTACTCACAGCGTTTTAAGATATGCAACAGTCTTCTGTCAAGGAGAGCTTTTAAACTCTGATGGTATGCTTCAAAAGCATTCCACTTATCTGGGGAAAGATTCGATTATTCTTTTGCATTGTTTTCTGCGTTTCTTTTAAAGTTGCCATTTTTAATAAAAAGCTGTGGGGCTACCGGTAGGCGGTCCCTACAAGCGCCATGTTTGCAATTGATTAATCATTAATTTGTAGTACGTTTAAAAACATATCTTTTGAAGCATTGATTAGATCAGATTGCTCTTCTTCAGTAGTATCAAATTTAATATTAACAATGAATTTATCATTAGGCCCATATTTAATTGTAAATGTCCGATGGCCTATAACAACTCTATTCACAATATAATGACCTATCAAATTTTCATCATCACTTTCGATGTAACACTCTTTGCCTGGAAATTCATAGTTAAACTGAATGAGAAAATATGGCCCTATTGAATTTATTACTTCATTGATATCATCATAATTGTCTGGTTCATCGTAATCATCATCAAACATAATTTGATAATAATCTCCACTAATTGAAACACTGCATTCTTTATATTTTAAATTTATCATTATTTTTTATATTGCGAACAAGTTAAAAGGCATCTTTGTTTTGCCGCCCTTTAAACGGTTTGTTGGCTTCTTCCCTTTGCTAAGAGTTTTCTTTCTTTACGTTCAAGCTGTTTTTTCTTTTTATCTTTTACAATCTGTTCAACTGAACGAACATTTTCAGGTTTTTCTGTGTCGAATCGTTTAAAATACAGACTTTTAATAAAATCAGGAAGGGTTTCCTTCCAAGGTTCCTGATCATGATTATCCAGTTTTCCAAACTTCTTTGGATTCATACCAAGTTCTCTGGCCATTTGAATATGTGTATGTGAAAGCCGAAACTTTTTTCTTGCATCAATCCAAACTTGATATTTGGGTGATAAATTCTTCTTTTTCTTTTTTGTCATAACAACTTAAATTTTTTGGTTTTGAACATGAAAATCTGCGGCGTAGTCCGTAGCATTTTCGTTTGTTGAAAAGTCACCTTTTTTGGGGATAATCACAATGAAACACTAACAAAATTACCAATGATTTCAGTCAAGTCGAATTATTGTGAGGGACAACTGCGTTTTTAGAATCAATCCCATACAACATATTGTGGTCACTGGTTCCTAATGAAAAGCGATGGATAATAGACAAATCGCTCTCCTCGCATGCGCTGCCGCAATGGCAGCACAATTTCCTATTTGGCTAACGACTATACTGTTTTGCTTAGCGGTAGTTTCTCTACGGTATATCGATCCAATATACTTTGGTATTTTCGTCGCAGATACAAAATTGAATTCCTTGATAGATGTATGTTTTCGCTTTCCTAGAGCCTAACCTGGACAAGCCAGAACCAAAGAGTTTTCTGATTCTCTTGCCAAAATAACACGAAAATCAGAGATAAGAATCTAAGGAGAAAGAAAATGTCAAGTTCAAAAAATCAATATGTGTTTCCTTCCCGGAGTTTGCCCAAAGATCCCCGCAGCGGGGTTATCCGAAGACACCATCTGGATCCGAGCCCTGTAAACAAAGCGATCAAAACACTATAGAGAAAAAAGAACAGGTACCATGGGGACCGCAACTCCCGGTTGATCTTTGATGGCGAGCCGGACGGAACCCCGGACAATAATGGTTACAAAACAGTTGTCAATGCTGGCACTGAAATACTCGTGAGACGGTTCCACTCCTTGGAGACTGGATAAGTCCTTTATTTCATCTGGAAGCGGTAACGACCATTATAACTACAGCCACCGATGAACCCGTTTTTTATAGTGTTCAAAAATAATATTGGCCTCATTCGTGATCAAACTCACTAACCACATCAATGTGCCATAGATTGCAAAGATTAAAACAGGAGGGATTTTTAATTCTAAAATTTTCATATTATCCTGATTGAGCTTTTATCCAAATATATTGGGTTAATGTCTGTTTTGTAAGTAGGAAAAAACTTTTAAAAATGATAGGTCGCCCCGGCCTTCAGGATTGTTGTTTCAGCTTTAAGTCCGTCTTGCATACTTTTTAATGCATAGTCACAGCTGTCATGGCCTGAAAGGTATACTTTTTCCGGTCGTATTTGATTTAGGCTTTACTGTTATACGATCCTTTATATATGCGAAAAAAGATGATAAACCACAAATAGTCAAAAAAGTCGAGGCCTTTTGCATCCGGTGCATTTGTTCGTTCGGCGATTTTAAAAATGCTTTATAAGTACGCTACACACACAGAATCTGCCTGGAACAAGACTGCTCAACTTTGATTTATAATTATTCTTCTTATCGCACTGACAAGGTTATTATCATCCATCGGTTTCCGCAGCACTTCTCGAATCGCGTTCGTGACCAATAATTTTTCATCAAGATCATCTTGATCGCCTGTGACGAGCAATATCGGAATATCAGGTCGAATCGCCAAGGCCTTTTCGGCTAATTCAATGCCAGTCATATTCGGCATATTCAGGTCGGTAATGATAATGTCGAAGTCGCCTGGAACATCACTGAAAATGCCAAAGGCCTCCTGACCGCTTGTCGCCACCGTCACGCTGCAACCTAACCGAACCAATACCGCTTTACCCAGATCAACATTAAATTGCACATCATCAACAAAGAGAATCCTCGTTCCATAGATCTTAGCATCATCAAGCACCTTCCTGACTGTACGCAAAATTTGTTTTTTATTCAGCGGCTTGGCGCAATACTCCCTGATGCCCATGGTCAAAGCCTTTTCACGATTTATCAATTCACTATGTCCGCTACAGAGAACAATCGGCAGGCCTGGGCACATTTCCAGAGCCTTATGGGCAAGATCCGCTCCGGTCATATAAGGCATAGTCATGTCGGAAATGATGAGATCATATTTGTCCGGATGCTGCTGCAGTTCTTGATACGCCTGGACTCCATTGGCAAATGTATATACCTCATACCCGTATGAGCCAAGAATCCTTTCAACAAGCTCGATAATTTTAATGTCATCATCAACGAGCATGATAGTTTCATTGCCCCCGGCCAATGGCGTGCCCTGTTCATTTGAGGATACTTCTTTACGCTCTCCTTCATATACGGGAAAGTAAACATGAAAGGTAGTCCCTTGCCCCGGTTCGCTGTATACATTTATACAACCGCCATGGCTCTCCACTATGCCATGGGCTACGGCCAGGCCAAGCCCGGTCCCCTCGCCAATGCCTTTGGTGGTAAAGTATGGGTCAAAGATTTTCGATTTTATCTCTTCGTCCATGCCTGTTCCGGTATCACTTATTTCGAGTTGAAGATATCTACCTTCGCCAGGTTTAAGTTCGGGAATCGCACTGTCTCTGGATATCTCGATGTCTTTCAAGGCAACACCAAGGGTGCCGCCCGAGTCCCGCATGGCGTGGTAGGCATTGGTGCAGAGGTTTATGACGACCTGGTGAATCTGGGTGGGGTCGGTCAGGACAATGGCCTCTGATGAGATATTCTGCCGTATGTCAATGGTGCTTGGAATGGAGGCGCGTAAGAGTTTTAATGCCTCCTTGACCACAAGGGAGATCTGCAGAGCCCGTTTCTCATGTTCGGTTTTTCTGCTGAAGGTCAGGATCTGCTGCACTAGATTTTTGGCCCGTTCCGCGCCTTTAAAGATTTGCTCAAGGTCTTTCCGCAGGATATCCGGTTGTGCAATATCTTCCAGGGCAAATTCGGAATAGCCGTAGATAGCCGCAAGAATATTATTGAAGTCATGGGCAATGCCGCCAGCCAGGGTGCCGATGGACTCCATCTTCTGGGACTGACGCAGCCTTGTCTCCATGGCCTCCTTTATCTCTGCGGCTTTCTTACGCTCCGTGATATCGCGGGCAATTCCCAGCACTCCGATAATTTTTCCCTGATCGTCAATCACCGGAGTTTTGATGGTTTCAAGAAACTCTTGATGACCGTCATCGGCAAATGTCACTTCCTCTTCATTCATGGAAGGCTGCCCGGCAAGGATGGCGGCTTGATCTTTCTCGCGAAAAAAATCGGCAAGTTCTTTGCTGACAAAATCGTAATCAGTCTTGCCGACAATTTCGGACTCCTTAGCGCCGAAGAATTTTTCGAACCGAAAATTGCAGGCCAGATAAACTCCGTCCCGATCCTTCAGCCAAAACAGGTCAGGGATGGTCTTGACCAGGGTTTTCAACCTGGTCTGGCTTAAAGAAAGCGCCTCCTCATACTGTTTACGTTCAACTCCCATGGCTATCCCGTCAGCCGCTGAAGCCAAGGATTTGCTTGCATATTCCGTTAATGGATGGCGTGCAAAGAGCGCCATCACCCCAACGATTTTGTCTGCAACCATCAAGGGCTGCCCGGCAAAGGAGACCATGTTCTCCCGTTTGGCCCATGCTTGATCATGGACAAGAGGATCTCCGATAACGGAATTGGTAAAGAGAGGTTTTTTATTTTCAGCGATCCAACCGATCATGTTTTTCCCAATTGGAATACGACTGTGTCCTCCATTGATATGGGTATACAATCCTGTGCTGGCCTTTAATTCCAAAACCTGATCATCGGTGTTGATCAACCATATCCGGGCAAAGGCAGCATTAAGGTGACTGACCAGCGATTCGCTGCATTGTTGCAAAGCAGCTGTCGTTGTGCCCTCTCTTGATAAATTTGTGCCAACCTCTGAACTTAAGGCCAAAAGGTGAATTTTTTCGGTCAGTTCTTTTTTTGCCAGCTCCATGTTTGTTATGTCTGTAATAAAACCTTCAAGTAGATCCGATCCATCCTCATGCTGTGCAACACGCACCCCCTGCTCATAAACCCATTTCTCTTGGCCTGATGCAGTTCGGATACGATAGCTGATCTTAAAGGGCAAATTATGTTCAATGGCCTGCTGAACCTCGCACTGCACATACTCCTGGTCGTCAGGGTGAATCAGATTGCAAAATGCCACAGTGCTATTTTGAATTAAATCCACAGGGGAATAACCGGTCAACTCATAACACCCTTCACTGAGGAACAGCATGGTCCATTCCCGATCATTCAGGCAACGGTAGGCCATGCCTTGCAGATTGCCCAGAAGTGTCAGGAGTTTACGTTCGTTTTCTTTTGCCAGACCCTCGGCCTGTCGACGTCGATTGAGTTCATTATGCAAATCCTGGGTGCGGGCACGAACCTGACGCTTTAAAGTCTGGTTCCAGATCAGGATGGCGGAAATAAGCAATACAATTATTCCCAAGCCGGAAAGTGCCACGATGATGAATGTTTTATTCCTGTAAAATGGTTGAAACTCCAGATGTACCCACTTCCTGTAGATGGATTCTCTTTCTGCCGGAGAAATCATCGCAAGCCCTTTATCAAGTATCCGGTTGAGGATCGGAAGATCTTTCCTGGAGCCAATGGCCAAGTTGTATTCATGGCCGGTGAATCCAGCCACGCGAAGGTTGGTGAGCCCTTCTTTTGCCGTGATGTATGATGCGGCGGGAAGTTCAACGACCATCGCGTCATACTCGCCGGTGGCAAGCCTCCTGAGTCCATCTGCCGAATCTGGCACCTCAACCAGTTGCAAATCGGGATAATTGGCTTTCAGGTAATCAATCACGGCAAAGCCGCTGGAGATGGCCACTTTTTTCCCTGCCATATCGGCAAGGGTTGCCGGTCCGGCAAAATTGCTCCGGGTGAGGATCACTGAGGGTATTTTTAGATACGGTTTTGTAAAGTTGAGGTATTGGGACCGTTCCGGCGTAGCCATGATTTCCATGATCACATCGATCTGATTACCCTGGGCTTTATCAAGGATATCCTGAAAACCGGTCATTTTTTCGATTTTAAACCGAACTCCCAAGCGGCGTTCAATCAGCCGGATATAATCAACGCTGATGCCCAGGTAATCGCCATTCTCTTCAAAAAAGGAGATCGGCGGCCAACCGGGTTCGGCGGCCAATATGATCCGGCCATCATGTGCACTGAGCCAAGCGCGCTCCTCAGGGGTCAGCGGATCGGTAGCAGCGTGCCCGACTGCGACGAAAAAGCAGTAAAATGTGAGTACCCAAACGTATTTGAAAATGATTTTCATATGCCGCCCCTCACTACAATACGAGTACTGTCAAGAATTCTGACTAGTAGGTGTTAATCTTAAGGTTTTTCTCTTTAATCTTTCTTAGGATCTAATTCCCCGCAGCTTGCTGCGTTCCTTGCTTTTGAGTTTGATACCCCGCTGCTTGCAGCGGGTGTAGTTAATTTCAATCAGTTGTCTTTCTTGGAATCCCCGGTGGGTTCCCTATTAAGCGTCACAGACTCCTTGGCCATTGAGGCAAAGGTGGAACGTAACCCCTTATCCACTAGTTTCTCCCATGGGACTTCGTCATGATAGGAGTAAAGCACAAGAACTTGTTTCGGTTTTGACTGAGGCGCACCAGCATGAGCAAGTGGAAGAAAAAAGCAGGAAATCGCTGTCAACATCAAAAAAACAAACCTCTTTTCCATCGTAGCCTTCCTTTTACTTTCAAGCTAAACTCGTACGCTATTTCATTCGAAATCTTTTTTTGTTTGTTCAATGAAGCCAGTGGTCAATTAGTGACTTCTGGGAATTGTTATGGCAATCTTTCGTCATGTTCCGCCGAACAATAAGTTAACTTTTTTCTGTATAACTCCGTTAAATAGTGTACCAACTAAAATAGGTTTCGACAAGTAAAATATGTAGATGTTATGCTGTTTTCTATCAGTATAACACTCAAATTTGCGTGATAAACAGAAAGCTGGATAAATACAAATGATTCAAATTGTTATCAAACTGAAGTTCAGAAAATATCAAATTCAATTATACCTGTTTTGACCTGGTCATCATACGAGGCTATATTCTGAAATTCTTTTCCACTGCTTGCGTGGTTCTTTTGTTCTGACCGCGGGGTTCTTGAAACCCAGCAGTTAGCTAAGGAAAGGATTTGTAAGGTGATAAAATTGTAGTAAAAGCATAGAGACCCTCCCAAACAGATCTTTTTAACTTTTCTCCCAAAAAGAAAGACCCCGGAATTTCGGAAATTTTAGAAATTGCAGGACAAATCTTCGACAAGACCTGTCAAATCTTCGCTCCATGGAACGTTGTCTTCTGAAAACCGTTTTCCCCGGCCATAAAATAAAGAGTTACAGTATTGGGCGGCTTTAAGATCGGTTACAGCATCCCCCACCATCAGCACCTTTGATGCATCCAGCCTGTTTTCAGAGATAATCCGCTCCAGAAGGTACTGCTTTTCAGGCGGTGTCCCATGAATGCCCTTAAAATATGGTGCAAGCCCCCTCTGTATGAGAATATCCTGAAGCTCTTTTTCAGGTGTTCCAGATGCAACGAACATCGGCAGTCTGCCGGACAAAAGATCCAGGCTTTCTTTTGCACCGTCCACCATCGGAGCAGCCAGGACAGCATTAATACAAAGCACGGTGGAATCCGTAGTATTCTGTTGTTGAAATATTCCTTTACAGTTTATTCTTTCGGGTTAGACTCCTTTGCTTCAATCCAGGGACCAGGGGCAACCCATTTTTTCGGATTTGAGTTTTCAGAGGATAGGTCTAAAATAATCGGAGAGATAAAATTATCTATCATAATTACAATCTCTTTAAATGATGCTGGGACATGTTGCTGTTGGAGTCTTTTCCAAAATGCAATCCATTGACTCTGCTTGGTATCCATAAAAGATTCAGTGAATGCCTCGATTTTTGGAGATAATTTTGTTCCCCGTCTTTCATGTGTTGTGATGTCATGAAAGGCCAGTGCTGAGACAAGGCAAATGACAGAGTTAGGAAATCTAAGGCTCACTGTAACCAGATCAGGGTTGCTAATCGGCGGCAGCTCTTTCAGTCGATA
>JAQICW010000359.1 GCA_027858355.1 Desulfobacula sp. | reverse complement strand
ATTTTTTCAGCTAAAATCATAATACACCTCACTTTTATTTCACTATAACAACTCAATACTTACAAAACAACATTTTTGTATTGACGATTTGCAGAACCCACAAACATCTGCGGCTTGTGCGTCAGCATGTTCTCTTGTACCAATGATCCTGAAAATGAGGTTATGATGAAGATTCAACAACTGATTAAAGCAACACAAAAAACAACATTTACACCAAAGGCACGGCCCAAATGTGGGTGGACGAATATATTTCCAAGCATCTGCTTGAAACACACCTGAACCCTGATATCGAACTTGCCAGCAGGAAAGGGACCACAATCAATTCGACCCTGGACTGGATAATGGACAGTGTGACGGCCAAGAGACTGGATATTCTTGCAAAAAATAATTTTGACTCCACAAGCTTTCACGATAATATCCTTCCGGGATGTGACCTGTATCGCTCCGAGGATGTAACCTTTTGCATCACAAAAAAAGAATAAGACTAACAGACCCGGCATCTGTTCATTCAGATGCCGGATTTACAGAGCAAGTAAACTTTTGTTTGATCGGTTTAATCATTTCCTATTTTATACCCTGCTTCTTCCCACGCCTTTCTCATTACTTCATTTTTCTTTAAATATTCATCAACCACTTCCTTTGGGACCCGGTTTAAAATACAAGAAAAGTTAACGCATTTTGAACAGGTATATCTTCCTAATATCACAAAAAATACAATCGTTCCAAGTGCAGCAAGTCCTGCCCATAAGTATTGCTCCCCAATTATGGAAAAATATATGGGATAACCGAAAAGAATGCCAAAGCCTATTACAAGTTGAAACTTCTCCCACCTGTTTATAGGTGCCGGATTATATTTCCAGATTTTAGGACACCCTGCATTCGCATTGCATTCCAGGAAACCACCCTCTTTGGCATAGTAGGGACAATGACTGCATAAAATCTTAATCTCCCAGAAACCAAAAAAAAATATCCAGAAAACAAACATCCCGAAAATCTGGTTAGAGTATCCTCCACGATCCATCCCTATTAACCCAGGTACCAAAAATACTGAAAACAATAACAGAAATTTTAACCACTCAAAAACACTAAATCTACATTTTAATTTGCCTGAAATAGTACACCCTGTACAGTTCGACTCGTGACCGGAAGTACAAATACCATGGGGATTATCATAATCGGCCGGATTCATTGTCGGCCTCCTTCAATTAAAATTAATGCTTAGATCACTGGCTTGTCCATGTGAACACCTGTTTCAGCCGCCGCCTTCACTGGACTGGGTCATAGCAATTACTTTTTTAGATCACCAGGCTTCAATTTGCCGGCGGCGCGATGGTGGTCGGTCTGTAAACTTTTGTTCGGCCTTTATAACTTACAAGCATCCTTAACAGAAGGGGAGATTGTTACATTCGTTTTTCCACCCTTCTTGTAACGGAAATCGCATTTATTATGACCATCAGCAATAGTCATTGTACGGGTTAATCCCGAACCAAATATCTCACTGCCAACAATGTCTATAGCACACATTAATGGCGCCAACTCCGGGGCACCTCACCGCATACTAAGCCGTTTGAGTCTTTGAGTTCCACCAAATACTGACGATCGATTCTTCCATTTTTTTCTACCAAAGACTTCACTTCATCAATTTCTGCTTGGGTAAGCTCAAATTCAGCAAATAATGTACTTTTGCCAGGCTTTAGAAACTTAATGATAGACAAACGATCTATGCAAGCATAATCTTTACCGAGATTTTTCATGAGTAATACGAGGTAAATGCCATGTACAGCGCTGTACATATTGCCGCCACACATGGTACCCATTGGATTTTTCGTCTTTAGTTTTAGCGGCAATTTGAGTTTGACAAGCCTCATGTCCGCACTAACATGTGTAATCCATGCCCCTGTTGCCCGGAATACAGGGGTAACGTTAACAGCATATCTCATAAGCTTGGATTTGAAATTTTCAGCGATACTCATCTTTTTTTCTCTTTGGTGTAAATAGTTGTTTTATTGGCATCTAACCCCCAAATCACAGGCTATCTATTAAAGCTATCTAAAAATAATTTAAATCCTTTTCGCTCAGTCGCGATGGCATCATTAAAAGTAGTGCTGTTTTTTTCCTCAATCAATTTTTTCATTGTCAGCATCATTTCATAATTGACGCTGCATATCTTTTCTGCAATCTCAATGGCTCTTGTAAGAAGCTTAGCAGTCGGTATAACTTCATTAACAAGGCCACAACTTAAAGCTCTTTGAGCCGGTATTTTTTCACAAGTTGCTGAAAATTGTTTTGCAAGCCTTTGTCCCACTGCCTGCTGAAGCAACTGGCTCATGCCCCATCCAGGATGAATTCCAACCTTAGCATGCGTATCGGCAAAAACTGCACTTTCAGAAGCAATTAAAAAGTCACAGTTCAAGGCAATTTCAAATCCGCCAGTAATGGCATATCCATTTACAGCACCAATTATAGGCTTATTGCAATATTCAAATATTTCAGGCATATCTTTCCCATCTGAGCGTGGATCAAAAAGGTTGTCAGTTGAAAGGCACTCAAGATCAATACCTGAGCAAAAAGAGTCACCACTTCCTGTAATAATACCGACCTTAATCTCATCACTTTCAGCTATTTTTTCAACACTATTATAAAGTCTTGTAAGAAGAGCCTGATTAATTGCATTTTTCCTGTCCGGTCTATTAAGCGTGATGATCGCTACGGACCCTTTTATTTCAAAAATCACCTCGGTACTCATTCGTTTTCCTCTTTTTAAATAATTCTGGATCAAATTTCATTTTAATTCTCTATTTTTAACGTTAAAGGTCAGTGGCGGCGCGAAGCGCCGTCCGCTGGACCGCCTTGTTGGGCGGCTGTTTTGTGCTCTTGTGATGGTAAACAAGGCCACCTTCGCTCTGCAGTATACGTAAGTGTTTGCGATACCTTTTCATGAGTGAATCGTCTGCCAACGAGAATCCTGCATGCTCAGCCAGTCGGTAACTGGCGGTGTTCTCTTTTTCGACTTGAATCACCATGCCATCTTTGCAGACGGATGATATTGTTGTCCACGCATCACACAGGAGGAGGCTGGCAATGCCATGGCGGCGCCATTCTGGATGCACATGATATCCGATATTTGACAGCTCGGTGTCTTGCCCAACACGAAAAACATTGAGTTGACCAATTAGGCTATTGTTGGTGACTGCAAGTAGGGTGAGGACGTGAAGTGGAAGAGTCTCAGGGTAGGCCATGCGGCTGCATTGCCGTGGGTCCCATTGTGGGTAGATCTCCGCAAAGAGCGATTCTACTTGGTCTGTCCACTCTGCCTGGATGTACTCATGCACCTGTATCATCTGAATGTCCCGTCTAGAGTATCGGCAATGCCGTGGGTCTGCCGCCCAACTTTCAAAATCTGCGGTCTTATCCGCAGCATTTTTGTTGTTGATATTAGGTATGGATGTCCCCCGAATCCACTTAAACTAAAAAAGGTCTATCTCAAACACTTGACTTTCAGCCTGGTTTCCCACAGCATCAACGGCTCGGACTCTGTATTGACGTGTACCGTTCTTTTGATCCTCATTCAAATTGTCATCACAATGGAATGGTTGTTGAGTGATCTGAGGAACATGGGGAACGATACCGATCACTTCCTTATTACAAAGTACCTCATAACGCTCAATCGGTTCGGTGCCAGCGTACGAAGTGTCCCAACTCACGCGGACTGCTCTGCGGCCTAGAGCCGGCATGGCTGAATCCTCTTCAACACCCATATTTCGAGGAGCAGTGAGTCCGATCGATTTCCGTTGAAAGTAAGCATTGGCCGAATCCTTACCTGCAGAAACAACCATCTTCTCAATCCGGTTCATTTCTTCCGCTTCCAGGGTGTCTGCGAGCTGAACTGCTGCCAGATTCTGTTCAAGCTGGCATTTTTCAACCTTATTATCAATGTGGCCAATACCGATGATGACTGTGCTGATGCCTTCAACAGATAGTGCATACCGGATGAGATCTGCGCTTGGCATTTCTGTGGACCCAACGCCATGGTACACGTCCTTTGGATTATTTGAGAATCTGACCTCTTTGTGATAATACGACGCATCTGCAAAGACTTTCATGCCGATCACCCCCATGTCGGCAGCAGCTGCAGTGGCAATTGCGTTGTGACGATGCCCCATATATTTGCAGTCACTGGGATTAATAGTGACTAAAAGCGTATCAATAATCCGGCGTCTGTCTCTCTGAATAGCGTATATGTGAGCTGCTGAATTCCAATGACCGGATATTCCAATATGTTTAATCAACTTTTCCTTTTTAGGATTACACCCTGTCCGGTTGGTGCCTTCCCGCAGATCCAGCATCGCTGCCAGAGATCCTATCCAGGGTCGATTCGGGCTGGGATCATCAAATCCCTCAAACAGCATGTCAACTTCATCCTTTGTGTTAATATTGTGAAACTGAATGCTGTCCAAATAGGCTCCTTCAGGATACCCCCCCTGGCCATCACCGAATAACAGACTCAAAGAACGGCGGACATCATCGATTGACGTTGAAACACCAAAACCATCCAACATACCCTCACTGAAATTGGAGCGAAAGCTTTCGCCCTCCGGGCATCTTCCAGTACGAATATGGGTTTTGCTGGCAATAAACAATTGTTCGCGGGCGGTCTGATTATAATCGTTTACTGAAGGAGACAATCTCAGACGATGAAAGGCTTCACCAAAGTTTTTCTGACTAGGTCCGTAGATATTCGATGTATCTAAATAATTAATACCCAGTTGATAGGCTTTTTCGATGATAGCGATCGGATCCACTCCTTTAGCAGGCCACTGTATAGAGGCTTGGCCTCCAAGACCCATCGTGGTCACCTGTCTTTCTGTCCGTCCCAATCTGCGGGTGATAAGTTGTCTCATATTTTTTCTCCTTTATCATTTAGATACTGATCAAAAAACTCTATTACTCTCTCCGGATGTTCAGCAGGATATTTATAATGTTCGAAGCGAAGAACGTCCGGAATAATTATTATGTCTTTAGGTTCCTTCGATGCCTTAAACATTGCTGTAACATCCGAGACATCACCGATTTCATCTTTTTCAGC
>JAQICW010000154.1 GCA_027858355.1 Desulfobacula sp. | reverse complement strand
TACTTTTCCCTGACCCGCGTACTTTTCCACAGTCTTTTTTGTTAATTTTTTCACGGTATGTTTCATGATAAAGATAATAAGTTTTATTGCCTTGTTTTCGTGTGATTATAGTTCCCAAATTAATCTCCTTAATGTTTTTCACTACACTTAGCATGCATAGTCAATAATATCAATAAAAATTAGTAATAAATATATCAATACACTAAATATTCCAAAAAAGCATATAAATTCAACTACTTGTTGTTTTAATTATGGACTACCGAGAAGACTCAGGACTATGAATTTAAAGTTATAATTTTCCCCAATAACCAAGGGTATGGCGCTATAAATTTTGAAATAATCTTCTGTGCAGAATTGAATAAAAATGTATCCAGCCTTTAAAATCAACCGTTTCCATGATCAAATCCATGCTAAACACTTTGATAAAAAAACAGACATCTTGATTTCTTTTATATTTTCCGTATACTTGTAGAATAAACGAAAAAGCTTTAGGAGGCCAAGATGAGTTTAAAAATAAACACAAATACAAACAGTGCTTTTTCCACTTATCAGCTGCAGAAAGGCCAGCAGGCCTTATCAGAATCCCTTGAACGTCTTTCCACTGGAAAAAGAATCAACAAGGCTTCGGACGATTCATCCGGCATGGTGATTGCGGATACCCTTGCAAGCCAGGCAAGGGGATTTGGACAGGCCATAAGAAATGCAAACGATGCCATTTCCATCACCCAGGTGGCAGATGGAGCCCTGGGGCAGGCTTCGGATATTCTTCAGGATATCCGGGTAAAAGCCATCCAGGCGGCAAGCGGAGCCCAGTCCCCGGAAAGCCTGCAGGCCATCCAGGCAGATATAGGCAACTCCCTTCAAAGCCTGAATGATATTGCCCAGGATACCTCTTTTAACGGCCAGAAACTATTATCCGGCACCTTTACAGACAAACAATTCCAAGTGGGCGCCTCATCCGGTGAAACCATTGAAATTTCCCTTGGATCAATAGCTCCTGAACAGATGACCCATGATACCCTTGGGGCATTGAGCAATATTGACGTAACAACCAAAGATGGCGCCCAGGAAGCAATCCAGGTTGCAGATGCTGCCCTGGAATACATTGGCCAGCAAAGATCCCAGGTTGGTTCAAGTGCGAACCAATTGGAATCCACCATAAATAACCTTTCCAATGCCAGGATCAATACGTTATCAGCAGAATCTCAAATCAGGGACTTGGATTATGCTGAAGAATCAATGATTCTGAACAGGATGAAGATTCTGTCAAAAGCACGAACCTTTGCCCAGGCCCAGGCCAATGCAGCACCAAAAAATATGCTGGATCTCTTTGGCTAGAAGAAATTCCTTATCCCAGAAAGATCAATCTGGTTGGCTTCAATGTTTATCTCTTTTTCAGACAGTCCCATGCTTAAACCCAATAACTGGGTTATAAGAATCGAGGGGGATTGTTCTGCTGAAGTCTGTTCCAATTCATTTTTCTGAATTCCATCAAACTGAAGCTGACAATAATTACAGGCAGTGCATATCATATCTGCACTTGCTTGTCTGGCACTGTCAATTTTTTGCTGCAGGATACCAAGGGAAAGTTTATTATTTTTTTCCCATAAAGGATTTCCGCAACAATCCAGACGTTTTGACCATTCAACTGGCTCTGCTCCGGTCAATCTAATAATATCTTCAAAAATTGTGGGCGCCTGGGGAGAATCAAATTGGGTAATATTTGAAGGCCTCAGTGCATGGCAGCCATAATGGGGAGCAATTTTCAAGCCCTTGAATTTTTTCTTTATTTGTTTTTCAATGGCTGAAAGTCCTATATCCTTGGCTAATACAGTTAGAATATGACTAATTTCAGTTGTTCCCTTAAAATCCAGCCCTTCTTCCTTTAATAAACTTACTATCATTTCCTGATTAAGGGGATAGTTTTTTAGATAGTGATCTGCATGTTTCAAGGAACCAAAGCAACATTGGCACAATGTAAGAATTGGAAGGCCCTGCTGTTCAGCAATTGCTAAATTTTTTGCGGCCAGTATTAAAAATGAGTCAAGGCTTTTATCCCGCAGGGGATAGCCGCAACAATTAAATTCCACTTCCTTTAATTCTATTCCCAAGGAAGATAAAACAGCTTCTGAAGAAGTTCGATATTGGGGAAGGTAAAAGGAACTTTTACATCCTGAAAATAGAGCATACTTCATCCTTTGAATTCCTTTTCATATATCATATTTTTAATTTCATAAAAAATATCTGTGATTTGAACACCCTGGGGGCAATTTTCCTGGCATTTATAACAGGTTAGGCAATCCCACATCATTCTGGAGTCCATTGCTCTGTCAATTAATCCTAAAGACAGGCTATGCATAATTTGATGGGGGGCCATTCCCAGGGAATCATAATTTTCTGCTATTCCGACAATTGGGCAGGAGTTGGTACAAGTCATACATTTGTAACACAGAGAAAAAGAACCAGCTTGCAGGGAACTTTCCAGGATACCCAAATTTTTGTTTTGTTTTGGGTTAGCTATTATAACAGTCTCTTTAGAAGGTTGAGACCATTTTGCTTCTTTCGAAATCCTCAGTTGAACACATGGATCGCCAAATTGCTCCTGGGCTAATTCTCGCTTGCTTTCAATCCATAGATCCTGAAGATTGATACCTGCAGGACAAAGTTCAGAGCAACGATTACAATTGGTACAGATAAAACTGCCCTCGGCAAAATCTTGCCGGGTTTCAGAATCAAAAGATGCGCCGGAAGTCCTCTCCTTCAACCCTAACAATTTTTCAGACGGAAAAATATAGGCGTTGGTGAGCATCTGATACACCGGGGCAACAGAGCAATGAAGAGTGCAGGTGCCGCAATGGGTGCAGGCCTGTAAGTCCAGCGCTCTACGTGTGGCCCTGTTTTCAGGTTTTTTTATGGTTTGACCGGCAATCCCATTGACCAAAATACTTATGGGGCTGGTGATGATATGTAAAAGTTTGCTAAAGGGTAAATAAGCAAGACCGATAAAACAGCTTAAAAAATGAATATACCACAACCAGATATCCAGGCGAACAGCCTCGAACAATTTGGCCATTGGCCGCATCCCAACGGATAACGGATAGGAGACAAATGCCGACACAGGTTTGGAATGACAATCACCGCAATTATTATCATGTGCTTCTTCCCCGGCTTCCATGGCCTCAGGATTCACTTCAATTGTTTCATTGGGGAAAACCACACCAAAATCTTCCTGCCAATAAACTTTTAGAGTTGATATCTCATCATCATAAAGCATGGTGCCCCATTCATAAATCATATCGTCAAAGACAGGGGCTGATATTATTTTACTTCCCTCAAGGAGAAACCCGGAAATCATAATCACGGCAAGAACTATTATCGCTATAAAATCTGGTTTCTTGCTTATCAATTTTAACCCGATATTTTTTCTGCGGCGTTGAATGGCAATGATCAGGCCGATTATAACCATGGCACCCAGCACATTTCGCAACATCATAAAGGGATTTAAAGTGGAAAAATAGTCAGTGAACATAGGTTCACTGATAAAATCTTCCAGGGCATGTATCAAAAGAAGCCCCATAAACCCTAAATAAATGAAAATATGCATACACCATTTTAAGAAATCCTGGCGCAATAATTGAATTTGCAGAACCACATCCAAAATAATAGATTTAAATAATCTAAAAAGATGGAGAGGATTTACAAAAACAACAAAGAAGCTGCTTAAAAATGTTGTGACACGTTTTGAAAAAGAAAATGATTTTGCCTCAGGACCGATTGCAACTTGGAAAAAACCAAAAAGTCGATAAAGAATCCCCACCAAAAAAATTGCAAAGGAAATAAAAAAACTAATTTTAAATATCACTATTCTGTTCCCATCTTTTACGTCTATTACACATCTCTAACACAGAGCGAACACGCTTACCAATACAACAATCAAAGCAACCCTGCTACACCTATCCCAACATGGAATAAAACCTGGGAAGGTTAGAATAAAACTCATTTTTTGTCAATAGAAGTATGTAAAATTAATTTCAAAACAATGATTCCAGGCACAGGCAGGCACAGATAAAAAGCAAAAGGAGCGGTTCAAGATCCTCATGCTTTACAATCCCAATAGTTATTGATAGAAAAGATATTATCTTTTCACACCATTAATTAAGCAAACGATATCACAACACAAATTTAAGGGGAGAAACTATTATGATTGGAGCAATAATTGCCAAACAAAAAATATCTTCAGCATTTGATGCCTTAAATCGTCGGGACTTTTCAGATTATTATTTCGACACCGGAGAAAAGTTCAAAACCGCATGGGGCGTTAACTAAGAACAGGAGAAATAATAATGGAAAAACCTATTCTTTTAATGCTCAATTCATGGTTTGATGATGGTGATATCGGCCCTTTTTACTGCCCGGACTGCGGCATTATTGAAGGATTTTTAACCTACAATCCAGATATCAGAGAACAGCTTGAGATCATAGCTGTTGAGTTTAAACGACCACGTCCAAAAATCATTGAATATTTAGGTAAAGAAAATCAGGGCAGTCCTGTCCTGGTTTTAGATGATTCAAACCAGATACCGGATGGTGGAAAAAAAAGCTTATCCACCGGCAAAATATTTATTGATGACCCTGTACTGATCTGTGATTACCTTGGAAACCGTTTTAAAGGTGTCATGCCGCATCCTTAAAATAAAAACATAGATTACACAATTGGAATCTTGAATAATGACAGCCCTTAAAATCCCCTATGATCAGTTATCTCCGGAGGCACTCAATGGTGTGATCGAAGAATTTGTCACCCGTGATGGCACTGATTATGGAGAAATTGAAGTCGCCTTGGAAACAAAAATCGCCCAGGTACTTGGTCAGATTAAATCTAAAAAAGTTGTTATTGTTTTTGATCAGGAATCTGAAACCTGTACTATTTTGAAAAATGATGACCCTGTTTTAAAGGATATTGGAAATTAATACCCATGAACATCAATCTTGAACCAGATAAAACCGCATTTATTGCTCTGAAAACTACCAGGATGCCATTTGGTAAGTATAAAGGTTTGAGGTTGGTTGATCTTCCAGAGCCTTATATTGTATGGTTTTCCCAGAAAGGATACCCTGAGGGAAAACTTGGAGAATTGTTAAAAGCTATTTATGAAATAAAACTAAATGGACTTGAATACCTTTTTAAATAATTTTTCATGCTCCCACACCAGCATTTCACATTAGGGCAAATTTCAAAGGTTCAAGCATTATACCATCAAAAGAATTGAGTGGCGCGCCCGGAGGGATTCGAACCCCCGACCTATGGATTCGAAGTCCTTTCCATACCATTTTCTTTTTTTTGTATCTGCTAATAAAAACCTTGACATAATTATCTTGTTCGCTTATTCTTTTTGTACCAGTTCAGACGAACTTGTATAGGAACATACCCCAGGTGTCACCCTTTTGTCACCCCTAAAACAGGAGAGGTATTATATGGCAATCAATATTCGCTGTAAAAAATGTAAGACTGAAATGAAGATCGGCACAAAAAAATGCCCGATGTGCGATACCCTTGTGCCAAAAAATAAAACCTATAAAATTATTGTCCGTATGAACGGGAAAAGAATCACCAGGACCGCCAATAATCTTGAAATCGCCAGGGAAATTGAGGCAAAATTTAAAGATGATATTGCCAGGGAGGAGTTTGATATCCACAAAAAAAAAGACTCCATCACCCTTAATGAATTTTGGAATAAGTATCTGCCCTGGTTAATGGAAAACAAAAAATCATGGAAGGCCGACGTATTCTATTATAACAAACATTTGAAACCAGCGTTTGGGAATAAACCTCTTGCTATAATAAGCCCTTTTACCATTGAAAGTTTTGTGGTGAAGATGAAAAAGGCAAAAAGCAATCGGAAAAAGCCCTATGCACAAGCAACTATCAAACACCAGTTGGTTTTACTCACAAGGCTTTATAATGTGGCTGAAAATTGGGGAATGTATTCCGGAGACAACCCATGCAGGAAGGTTAAGAAACCAAAGCTTAATAATCAGGTGACAGAATTTTTATCCAATGACGAACTAAACAGCCTTCTGAATGTCCTTGAAAAATGGGATGACAAAATGTCTACCTCGTTTATCCTGTTCAGTCTTTATACCGGGGTCCGGCGCGGAGAACTGTTCAAGCTCACCTGGAATGATATAGATTTTGAGCGACAATTCATGGTTTTAAAAGATCCAAAAGGAATAGCTGACCAGACATTACCATTGTCCGGCAAGGCAGTTAATGTCCTGAAAAACGTCCCAAAGGAATATGATACCCGATGGATCTTCTACGGGAAGAACGGACAGCAGAGTACAGATTTCAAGGGGCCATGGCTTAGAATAAAGAAGGCAGCAGGATTGCCAAAACATTTCAGGTTTCATGGAATAAGACATCACTTTGCCAGTTCCCTTGTAAGCCACGGGGCCGACCTTTACACGGTCCAGAAGCTTCTTTGCCACAAGGATGCAGCCATGACCATGAGATATGCCCACCTTGCTGATAAAACGCTACGGGATGCAGTTAATCTGTCTGACCAGCTACAACAAAAAAAAGAGCCCATCATAAACCTGGAGGAACTACGAAATGGCAAATAAAGACTTTGAGAGAATGATCAAACTTGGGGAGTGGTTGGAAGAATATTTAGAACCTGATATTTCAAAATGGACTCTTTTAAAATTGTTTAAGGATGGAGCTAAATTAATAGGGGTAGAGGAAAAGCTATCCTCTGATTGTGAGGTATGCAAGCTTTTAAAAGAAAAAAATGCTTTAACTGTGAGCATGTCTCCCCACACAAATTATTTAGCCAATGTTATGGGATGTGGTCCAAGAGTGCAAAAAGTTTTAAGGGAAATTTACAAGCACAAAATGCCATGGGAACAGATTCTGCTTGAATTTGAAAAAGACTTAGCTTTGTATGGCTTTACTGTGGGCCTTCGATTATCATATGCCGAATTAAGAAATATGATAAAGAAAAAAGATGGTGAATACCGTTTAACAAAAACTCTCTCAGGTGTGAATTTAATAAAAAAGATAGACAAATATATGAGTCAACTCAAGGATTCGAATAATCAAAAAGCTGATTTTAAAGTAAATGAAATTGATGAAGATCCAACATTTGAATTGATCCAAAAAAAAATAGATGGGGGCCTACAACGTAATTATTTGATAATAGTTGCCAGAATCTTTTTCGACTTCCTGATTTTAGGCGGTCAAGAGTATTTTTTATTCTGTGAACAATGCGATCGATTCACAGTAATCAGAAGAAAAGGCCGGAAAAAATTCTGTTCTGATATATGTCGGACAAATTATGGGCGTGAAAAAAATCCGGCCAAATAAATGACCGGGTTTTGCTTCTGGTATTGAATATAATTATTTTATCAAGGGTAGGGGGGCATCGGGCCATGCTGTGGGATCTCTAATAGTCACTTTACTATCCTTATAAATATTGATAGACCAAAAGAAGCAAAAAAGATTTTTACATTAACCTTTTTAAATAAAGGGAAAGCAAATGAAAAAACTCTTAATTCTTGTCTTGTTAATTCTATGTTGTACCAGTTCTGTTTTTGGTGGTGAATTTGAAGATACTTTAGAAAAAGCAGAACAGGGTGATGCTAAAGCTCAGTTTTTTCTTGGGGTGGCGTATGCCAGTGGCCAAGTAGTACCACAGGATCATAAACAGGCTGTGCACTGGCTTACCAAGGCAGCACAGCAAGGACATTCTGATGCTCAGTACGGTCTTGGGTCACTGTTTGGTGATGAAGAAGTACCACGGGATTACAAAAAAGCCGTATTTTGGCACACTAAAGCAGCAGAGCAAGGGCATGCTGATGCTCAGCTTACTCTTGGGAATATGTATTATGAAGGCAAAGGAGTAACACAAAATTATAAGCAAGCGTTTTATTGGTACCAAAAAGCAGCTGAGCAGGGAAAGGCCTCTTCTCAAGCCTTTGTTGGGTTTATGTATCAGAACGGTAAAGGTGTTACACAGAATTATAAGCAAGCGTTTTATTGGTACCAAAAAGCAGCTGAGCAGGGAGACGCTTCAGCTCAAGTCGACCTTGGGTTTATGTATCAGAACGGTAAAGAAGTGACAAAAGATATCAAGCAAGCGTTTTATTGGTACCAAAAAGCAGCTGAGCAGGGAGACGCTTCAGCTCAAACTAGGCTTGGGGTTATGTATTATTTAGGTATGGGAGTTACACAGAATTACAAACTTGCCTATATTTGGCTAAGTTTAGCAGCAGCCCAAGGAGATGAGAAGGCTACTGAATTTAGAGACATCGTAGCAAAGAAGTTAACACCTCAACAAATGGGCCAAGCACAGGAGCTTGCATCTAAAATCCAATACAAAATAGACCATCCAAACAAATCAAAGGAATCTGAATAACAAAAGCAGGGGGGATTGTAAGGCGTAAAACCAAATCAAAAACCATTTAAAAGCTTGTCAATCGTCATCTCTCCAATCCATTCCAACCGTGCTATTTCTTCAACCATTTTTTGATACGTTTTATCATGCATTCCTTTCGGCCTTGAAGGGATAGGGGAATATAATCCGCCTTCGCCACCAAGCTTTTCTTTTAAATTGTTCGCTCTATCAATCATCCGTTGATAATCAGGCTCATTGCATGACAGGTAGGCCAGGTTATAGCATTTTCGGCAGGCAAAGTATTTTCCGGCACCATAGATAACCGCGATGCGTCTATGACAAAAAGGGCAACTGAACCAGACACGCCTTCCGCCATAGTTGCACGGTGTCCACTCAAAATATATTTTTTGTTTGATCTCTTCTGTTTTGCGATAGGTGTATTGCAATTGCAAATAATCTTCAAAAACCAATCCACTAATACTGGCACACACTTCGCCACCGCTTGACCATTTTGAGGTTATGCTTGCCCCTTGTGTCAACAGTCTTTTACTGTTTAATTCCCTTATATCCAAAGGAAGGGACTCTGAAGTTATGCTTTTTTTATCCCACCGGTAATATTGTCCTGATCCCATCCACCCATGCGCACCTCCAATTTTTTTAACCCAAATCATTAAGCAAAAACAACATCTATTTTCTGCATAAAAGCCTGTAACTCCTGTTCTATCAATGATTACCGCCATTTTTATAGTGTGCGGGAAAACAGGCCTTTTGTAACCTAATAAAACATATTGGAAAAGCCCCAGGTACTCAAAAACCGAACCCCCATTTTTCAACCATGCCTATATCACCAAGGTTTTCCAGTCTTTCTATTTTGGCGACAATTCTGATGTAAGTTGAGTGGTGCATTCCCTTCGGGCGGTCAGCGATAGGATATGAGAGCCCGGCATGACCACCTATACGCTCCCTCAATTTATTGGCCTTATCAAAGATCCTTTGAAGTGGTGAAGAGTTGCAGGTGTCATATGTAAGATCATGGCAGTGACGGCATAAGAAATATTTCCCTGCGCCGTAAAGGAGTGAAACCCGTTTATAGCACCTGGGGCAAAGAAACCATTTCCGGTGACCGCCATAGTTGCAGGGTGTCTGGTCAAAAGAAATAATCTGTTCAACATCCTGCCACTCCCCCCCACGTGGTCTATGTCGATACTTGAGGATCATGTTATTCTCTTGCATGCTGAAACGAATTGAGCCAGTACTTTCACCTCGGCTTGACCAGGACAATGAACCTGAAATACCTGGCTTTAGATAGTTTTGCTTTTTCAACCATCGAATATCTACCCGATGTTGGCTTTCTGTTTTTGCTTTTGTATCCCATCTATACCAACTGCCTGAACCTGATCCTCCCATACTCACCTCTTTTTGCCCAAATCATTAAGCAAATTTAGCTCTTAAAACTGTTTAAATCAATCCAAAGCCTTTAGTATCAGTCATCTCTATAATTTCCAAACAGTGTTAAAATAATGTCATTTTAGCAACCCTAACCATTAAAATATCATGTATTCCAACAATTTTCAAAAACTGGCCCCGGCATATGTAATTGAGCGAAAAAAATCAATCATATCTTTATCAAGTGACACGAACCCCTTTGCAAGCTTCTCTTTTTATGGGTTCAGAAAAATAATCGTTACAAGCTCATTACAGACAGTTAATTATTTTGGTAAAATTAACCCAAAACCTCGGACTTACCCTCGGACTAAATTTTTATTGAGTTGCTTGCACGGGCAGCTTAGAAATCTGCCTCGCGCGCGTGCGCGTATGACCCCCAGAAAATAATCGTTATAACCCGATTACAAACTATATTTTTAACAGCCATCTTTATAATTTTAAGCTCTCTTTTTTATGGGGTCTACAAATTAACCGTTATGATCCAGTTGAGACGCTGCCTTAAATTTACAATATCATATCGTGTTATTGAGTATTTAAAGCTTTTTTGAGTTTTTTCATGTTAATACAGCCAAATTGTTCACCTAAATAGCAGCTCATTTCATAATCAAGTTCCGCTTCCTTCTTTTTGCCCAAGAGCTCGTATGCATACCCTCTATTGTTATAAGCAAGGCCAAAATCAGGATTTAGTCCTATAGCAATTTCACAATTTTTTATTGCATCATTATATGAACCTTTGTTTGCATATACTGCTCCAAGAATGGTGTATGCAATGTGATTATTTGGATCTATTTCAATGACCTCAGTCACTAAAGTTATTATTTCGTCCCATTTCTTTTCTTTAAATTTTGTTTGACTCTGCTTTATTAAATCCTGAACCCTTGAAGGAATATCAGATGGAGAATACCCAGCTATTGCCTTATAATTATTGCAACCCAATTGAAAGCCAAACCGGCAGGCCTTTTCATAGTTTTTTTTTGCCTCTTTCATATTGCCTTTTTTGTGATATACATAGCCAATATTGTTATAAGCAGTTGCATTTTTAGGATCAACCTCTAATGCTTTATTGCAATTTTCGATTGCCGCTTCGTAATTCTTAATTTCCGCATAAGCCCATGCTTTAGTTATGTATGGAGCAGCTTCGTCTGTGTTTAAAAAAATAGCCACATTACAATCTTTGATTGCCTTGTGGTAAAATTTCTTTTCACAGTACGCCCAGGCTCTATTGATATATGGTAATGATAACCCTGGATCTAATGATATTGCAATTGATGCCGTTCTGATAGCTTCAGCCCATTCTTTATTTGATATAGCTTTCGTGCTTTTCTTATTCCAGTTTTGAGCCATAGGGTTATTTGTTCTTTTCAAATCATAACTATTTTGTATAGCAGTTGAGTCTTTAATGTCAGATGGGCTGACGCCGTTATTATATTTATTCGCATCAACTTTAATCTCTTCTGAATGAGGTACATTCTCTTTTTCTATTCTAAACTCTTCTTTTGCTTTCTCAAGTTCAACCTTAAGCAACTCAATTTTTTTTCGTTCGTCTTGGAGTCGTTTTTTTTTAACCTCTAAAATTTACTCTTATGTAAATTTCTTTTTTTACCATGTAATAG
>JAQICW010000099.1 GCA_027858355.1 Desulfobacula sp. | reverse complement strand
GGTTTGATAAAATATTTTATTCTTGTGCCTTTAAATTGTTTTATAGAATATCTAAAAGAATCTTTATAACTCTTAGTAATCACCCTTATCGGTTTTGAAAGCGAAATCGTATTAAAATCTCCACCAATAATCACGTGTTCCATTTTTTTAGTTTTTATATAATCAATTATTATAGCGACTTCTTTTGTATGTTCAGTTTTATAAAAAATTTCTTTATATAAAACTTTACCAACTTTAACGAGGGATATTGATTCATCTCTATTTACAATATCCTTACTGAGACTTGACAATTTCACACAGCATAAAAGAGTTTTTATTTTATTAATTGTCACAACTGCACTCAGTAACCTAGGTTTCCTTCCCGGATTAAATGATAGTTTTTCATCCTCTGATAACGGATATTTTGAGATTATAGCAATATTTGCAAAAGGTGTTGGTTTTTTTCTGGCTGTTACATAATATGGGTAATTTAAGAGTTTGCAAATATCAGGTGTTTTAACCGGCCATGTGATATCTTGTAAAAAAACTATATCAGGTTTGCCTGCATATTCAATGACTTCGGCTATTTGTTCTAAGCTTGGTTGTTGTTTGCCTTGATTTCCACAATTATATGTTAAAACACTAATACTGTTTTCAGTATTATAAAATTTGTATCTGTAATTATCATAAATGAGAAATAATATCCCAAAGAAAAAGATAAATATGATTAGCTTTATTATTACTTTTAATTTGAAAAAGGAGAACAAAACTATAAATTTCATATATGGGCAACCAATTGCTTTGTAAACGTGTTCTTGTTCCTTATTTCACAACCATGAGCTGCCCCCAGTGCTCGGGCTTGTCCGATCCGTGTCCGTTCCAGGCGGCATCAAGGTACCACACATTGTTCTTGAATCTTTCCGGTTCTTTGGAAGAGACATTAAAAGCATAGGCAGAGCCATTCACTGCCTTGAAGTTGGAAAGTCTCGCCAGCGGAATGCTGAACTCTAAGGAAGTACTTCCCCTGGCCACAGGGAACGAGAAGGGCCTGCCGGCTTTCACCGTGCCCTTATCACCGTCGATAATGATCTCGATTTTCTTTTTCACTATCAGTGCAGCGGTCAGGGGATCTATGGGTATCAATGTCATCTGGACGTTGAATTCCCTTACAGCTCTTTTCAGATCTACCATTCCCCGAAGGTTTTTGACGTCTATCGTCAGACATGCCGTGCCGCGAACGTAATTCTTCTTCTCCTCGCTCTTGAAGTAGTATCCGTTGAGAGGAACCCTGCCAGTGAGCTTTTCCGGCCATTCATCAGTAGAAATTTTGCCGTCATCCTGGCCGCCGGGCTTGGTTGTAATAATAGCACCGTATTTTGCCTGATAGTCTGCGGAGATATCGCCGAAATTGGTCAAAAAATTGAGGTTGAACGGCCGGGTGACAGAGCGCCAGGCCGGTTCGATAAACGGCATCTCGATCGTGTAGAGACCTTTTTCTGTTTCTTTACCCACAAGGCGCCGGCGTTTTCGCAGATCGAAAACATCCTGAATGTCCGTAGACACCTTCAGAGGATCTTCACAGGTCAAAAGTGCCTTCACCTGTAGTACTCCGGCAGGATGCATGGAATATGTGAAGCGAATGGGGATCTTCTCTTTGAAGACTATGTTCCTAATGGTCTCACGAACAGCGGTGACATCGTTCAGGATAAGGTATACGGGATGACTGGACACAAAGTACTGCACCTTGTCATTCTTTTTCCACCCTGTCACTGGATTGCCGAAACCGTCCAGTACCTTGGTGATACCTGCTGCATCCAGAGAGAAGTCGTAGATCTTCCCATCCACACTGTAAAGGACCACTGCACCTTTATTTGATTCCGTCTCTATGATACCGATGCGGAAGTTGGGAAAATCGTCAATGGATTCAGTTTTGGTAAGAGCGCCGATGACATAGTTGGCCGCAGAGTAGAAATGAAACATCGGTTTGACCCGCCCTCTTTCATCGAAGAGGTAGAGCCCCCAGGGCTTGCCAGGATGCACTCCATAGTAGTGATATAAGCACCGAGAACCGCCCCAGACTACTCCGTCCAGAAAATAATGCACGCTCAAAGCTTCACTATTACGGACATCAAAGTAATCAGGGGTCCTCTCCACCTTTTTGGTGTCGTATCTTTGTGCGCCGGAAAAACACGTTACAGTAACAAGCGGCATATTGTGTTTGCGGATCCATTTCCGGAATCCAACGGCAGCCTGACTGCTGACCGCGCCGCTGTGTTTACTGCTCAGATAGGCATGAATCCCGTCCATGTGTTCGTGGGCTTTATTGCCGGTGAGTGAGTTTAGGGCGGTGATATATTTCATACCACCAACATGGGTATCGAAGAATACCGGCGTGTCAGGGTCGACCTCTTTGATAGCCTTGTACGTTGCAAGATAGAACTTGGCGTACTGATCATGCGTGAAATATCCCCCCGGTTCGTCCTGGACCACGTACTTGTTGAACATGCCCTTGTAGCGTGCTGCATACTGCGTCACATAGTCGAGCCAGAGCTGCGCACTGAATTTCTTGCCCTTTTCTCCTTTGAACTGGAAGAACTCTCCCTCTTTGTATTCGCCGTGCTTGGGTATTCCGTAGGAGCCACCGGCATTGACGTGGAATTGCAGGGCGATCGATATGTCTTTGGACCGGAACCCCTCTATCTCACGGTCCGCGTTCCGCCAGTCGTACTTGAAGTTCTCGGCAGTCGAGCCACGAGCGATATTGGACTTCCAGCGCATTAATGAATGCCCTAGCGTGTTGAATTCGAAGAATCCAAACTTCTTCGCTGTTTCATCGTAGCTGTAAGGGCCCATAGGCGCCTTGGTATAGTATGCCCCGATCAGACTCTTCTCCCGACGATCCGCCCTTGGTTTAGCAGGATGGACGACGTTGTAGAAAAAATCACCCCAGCGGGAATAAGGCTTGCCGCCGCGGGCGTATTCAACCTTGGTGCGCACACGATAGAATCCCGCACTGCTCGTGTCGAACGGGACATCCTTCTTGAAGTGAACTCCCTCAACCGCCAGTGTCTTTTCACTCTGCACCAGCCGGTCAAAGTAATCGAAGACTTTGTATGAGAACGTTTTGATACTGGTGTCGGGAGTCTTCAACATATTGAAATGGATCCTGGACGGCTCCCCGACGGTGAAGATTGCCTGTGTCACGGGAGAAACAAAACCGGCCTCCACTCCTTGATAAGGTTCGTAGGGTTTGTCATTGCCTTCGACTATTTGAATCGAGTCAATCAGAACCGGTTTATCGAAAAATCCTTTGGTTTTGGGCCACTTCTTTTTCTCTTTGATAATGTGTGGTTCAGTGAATACCAAGCGATAATGACCATTTCTGGTCTGATCGTCTGGAATAGTCTCGAAAGAGAATGTCATGCGTTTCCATCCCTCAACATCCGAATCAATACGTTTCTTATATTCGGAGTCCTTGATCTTCCGAGCTTTTCCGTTCGGTTCCTGCACTTCGAGCTGAATCAACGGGTTGAACGGATTATCATTGGCCAGATAGAGACCAAATGTATATTTCTTCTTACCTTTGAGCGGAAACCACCTCGAATAGATCTTCATCTTTCCCACATCTAACGAATATGATCCGTGAGCTGCCTTCTTGTTCAGAAGAGAGGGTTTGACCATGACTCCGCTGCGGTATGGTGTGATGTCCCACCCGGCAATACCTTCCTCGAATCCCGAATTCGGCAGAAGATTACCCGGGGAATTCTCGAGGATCGCTTCCTGATATATGATGGACCACCTTTCTCCCTTTCTGTTTTTGGACCTCATTATGTACTTCCAGTTGGGATCATTCGTGAAGGTTGTGCTGTACCATATCTTACGACCTGGCTTCCCGTCAGCTTGCTCCGCCCGGAAAGTCACCAGATCCGTCGGTTCCTTCAGGTCAAAGACGTATTCGGCAGCATGGTATTGGCTGTGGCCTCTCAGGACGATCGCTTCGCATTTCTGGTCACCGATCGTTATCGTCTGCCTGCGGTCGCCAC
Source organism: Desulfobacula sp. (assembly GCA_027858355.1). Next base: position 2,577 of record JAQICW010000099.1, on the reverse strand, counting down.
CTTCGGGAAACTGGCGGGAATACGCGCGCACCCTGCCCGGTCCAATCTTGAAAGGGAGACGCTTTGTAGCAGTCCATGGGCCTTTAAAACCGATCAAGGCCGCACGTTTACCCGGATAACGTCTCGCATCCTTCACTGTATCCACATCCGGCATGCTCAGGGTGTAAGTAAAGATCTGCGGCTCCTCGGCACGCAAGGGCTGAGACAACGAAAGAACTGCCAGCACAACGAACAATTTCCATTTACTCATACCGCTCCTCCTTCTTCCCCTACAATTTCCAGAGCGACAAGGGCCATGGCCATTTCATTGGGACATTCTTGATTTTGAGATTTCATTTTTTTAGATCTATGAATAATGTTATTTTTCAAAATCGGCTTTCATTATCATTGATTTAACTTCTTATTTTCAAAATCAGATCTGCAATTCGTTCAGCAGTATTCCCATCCCAAAACTCTGGTCGCTGTCCTGTTTTCCAATCATTACCCATTATTTTTTTGAATGACTCAAGGATTTTTTCTTTTGATGTTCCCATGAGTTCATTTGTACCTTGTGTAACAGTGATTGGACGTTCTGTATTATTCCTGATAGTAAGGCACGGGATGCTCAGAGCGGTTGTTTCTTCCTGAAGGCCACCGGAGTCTGTTAAAGTCACTTTTGCATCTTTCCAGAGGTTTAAAAACTCCATGTAAGACAGAGGTTCTGTAAGTTTAATATTGGCTCCCGGCTTTATGCCAAAGGCTTCCATGTTTTTTCTGGTTCTGGGATGAATTGGAAAAATAAGGGGAAGAGTTTCAGAAATAGTGGTCAAAGTTTCAAAAATGGTTTCAAGGCTTGCTTTATCGTCTACGTTTGAAGGACGATGAAGTGTAACCACACCGTATTGTTTGTGCGCTTGTTTAAATTGAATTGTCGGGAAGCCGGTTGTGTCCATTAGCTTAAGCTTTTTCAATTGATAAAAAAGATTATCAATCATGACATGACCTACAAAATGTAAACTTTCCTTTGATTTCCCTTCTTTGAGAAGATTTTCCATGCCCTGTTCTTCTGTTACAAAGAACATATCAGAGATGGAATCTGTTACCATACGGTTTATCTCTTCGGGCATTGAAAGATCAAAACTTCTCAGACCTGCCTCGACATGGGCCACTTTTATTTGCATTTTTTTTGCTACTATTGAACAGGCAAGGGTTGAGTTTACATCCCCCACAACAATGACAAGATCTGGTCTGTCATTTTCACAGATCTCTTCAAACCCGATCATGATTTTAGCGGTCTGTTGGGCATGGGTTCCGCCACCAGCGCCCAGGTGGTAATCCGGCTGTCTTATGCCAAGTTCTTCAAAAAAGATATCGCTCATGTTTTTGTCGTAGTGCTGGCCGGTGTGGACAATTTTATAGTTGATCTGGCTATGCTTATCAAATGCCCTGGCAGTGGGAGCAATTTTCATGAAATTGGGTCTTGCGCCTGCAATTAGAAAAATTTTCATAGATAGTTGGACCTTGTCATTGGGTGGGGTAATCAAATCAGTTTCAGCTTTATAATCGCCAGAAATTTATATTGTTTTTTTCTGTATCTTCAATATTAAGCATTGATTTTACATCTATGAGGCAGCCATTGGAAGCCATTCTGCTTGTAAATTCGGACAGGTCTTTTTGTTGGATAACGGGTCACGGTAGGAATGCCGGTTACCCAGCACCCCCCGCACAGATCCGTACGTGAGGTATTACCTCATACGGCTCCTACCTCGGGTAATAACGCTGAAATCTCTGATTTGGAAAAGGGTGTACCATTCTGACTCTTGGTATCAACCATCTGATTAGTTTTTCAAAGCGTTCCCATGTAAAGTTACGCCCTTTTTGACTTCTACGTCTCAGTGTGTGGAGCCATGCCCTTGTTGTTTGGTCATAGAAACTTTTTACTAAATTCATATTGCCGGGAACAGCATAATAGTTCTGAAACCCTCTTATTACTGAATTCAGCCACTTACCTGTTTCTATTACATCATCATGCATACGTTCTTTAAGTTCCTGTTTTACTTCCTTGTACTTTTTGACAAACCGTTTCTTAATAGTTTTACGGCGAATGAAAAATTTTCCATTTCTTGTCTTTGAGCAGGAATGTGTAAAACCAAGAAAATCAAACGTTTCAGGTTTACCATCACCTCTTTTCCGGCGATTGGCCTCTGCAAAACGTCCAAATTCTATTAGTCGGGTCTTGTCAGGGTGTAGTTTAAGACCAAACTTGCCCATCCTTTCGACTAAATCCTTGAGAAATCTCTCTGCATCATTTTTGTATTGAAAACCAACAACACTGTCGTCGGCGTAACGTACTATGATAACGTCTCCGCCTGTATGCCTTTCTCTCCACTGATGCGCCCATAAATCTTGTGCATAATGAAGATAGATATTTGCCAAAAGCGGTGAAATCACCGATCCCTGAGGGGTGCCGATTTCTTGCGGCTTTCGCTTTCCATCTTCCACAAAACCTACTTTGAGCCATTTTCTAATCAGCCGCAGCATTCTTTTGTCTGCTATTCGATGCTTTAAAAATTTCATCAACCATTCATGATCTATTTG
>JAQICW010000065.1 GCA_027858355.1 Desulfobacula sp. | reverse complement strand
TATCACCATTGATAAAATTTTTTATCAGTTTTTTTCCCACATCAGTCATAAAAGATTCAGGGTGAAACTGGACACCCTGTGTTGGATGCTCTTTGTGTCGAATTCCCATAATTTCACCATCTTCAGTCCTTGAAGCAATTAAGAGGCAGTCGGGAAGATTTTCCCTGGAAACTGCCAGGGAATGATACCTCATCACGGTAAAAGGGTTTTTTATCCCGGAATAAATCTGTTTTCCATCACTTATAATCGTGGATGTTTTTCCATGCATGATCTGGTTTGCCTGGATGATTGTCCCGCCAAAGCTCTGGGCAATGACTTGGTGTCCAAGACAGACGCCAAGAAGAGGAACAATGCCGGAAAAATGCTTGACAACATCCAGGGAAATACCGGCATCCTCAGGTCGACCAGGCCCTGGGGAGATGACCAGGGCATCCGGATTCAAGACTTTAAGATCATCAATGGATACCTTATCGTTCCTATAAACAACTACACCCGCTCCCGTTTCACGGATATAGTGAACCAGGTTGAATGTGAATGAGTCATAATTATCTATCACGGCAACTAACATTTGTCTGCCTCCACTATTATTCAAAACAGCCAAAGAACTTTCCTGGATTTTAAATACCGTTCTCCTGTCTATCCAGTTGTAGGGAGATTATATCTCCAATCCAGCCTTATAGCCCTGGTGTACAGCATCAAAAGCCGTGGCAACCTGTCTGGCATCTCCTGCAACCCTGTATTCCGCATCCATTTTTTCAAGCACGGATTCAAGGGGATTGTTTGACACAGAACCTGCTGCAACAACCACAGTATCAGCCTCAATCTCATGAATATTACCATCCTGTTCAATAATCAGACCGGTGGGGGTAATTTCTATTACTTTGCTGCCTGTCATGGTTTTTACATTATACCGGCCAAGGTCCTGCATCATGCCCCATTTAGTTGATTTTCCGATATCTTTACCCATTTTGTCCAACATTTCAATAAGGGTGATCTGTTTGGTGCCCCGGGTTGCCATTTTAAAAAGCGTCTCAAGGTCTTCGGCTCTGTTAACAAGAAGAAATTTTATAGTTTCGGCTGATATTGTTCCTTTTTCTGCAAGAAAGAGGGCCGTTTCCACACCAACTGCTCCGCCGCCGATGATGGCAACTTTTTTGCCTGTAAATACTTTGTCCTGCAAGACATCCCATGATTCCACAACATGGGGAAGGTCTATTCCGGCAATAGGCGGAATCAGGGGTTTTGCACCTGTTGCAAGTATGATGGTGTCTGGTTTTTCTTTTTTAATGATTTCCTGGCTTACTTCGGTTTTTAAAATAATTGGTATTTTTTTTACGGCAATCTGAATTTCAAGGTCTTTGGCAAGCTGGGCAAATTCATCTCTTCCCGGAGGAGCGGCTGCAAGGTAAAGTTGTCCTCCAGGCCTTGAGCTTCTTTCATAAATTATAACATCATGGCCCCTTGAGTGTGCTGTGAGGGCGGCTGTCATCCCTGCGGGCCCGGCTCCTGCCACAAGAACTTTTTTAGGAGAGGCGGTCTTTTTAACAGGCTTTGTGCCTTCAAAACCTGCCAGAGGATTGCAAAGACATTCAACATGTTTTAATTTGAAAAGGTTATCAAAGCATCCTTGCGCACAGGCAATGCAATGTATGATTTCCTTTTCCTTTCCAAGCCTTGTTTTTTCAGGGAACATTGGATCGGCAATAAGGCTGCGGCCCATGGCCACCATGTCACACATACCGTTATCCAGCATTTGTCTTGCTGTTTTAGGATCATTAATTCTGTGGCTTGCAATAATAGGCACATTTACTTTTTCTTTGATCCCCCTGGCAAGGTATGAAAAAGCGCCTCTGGGTACGCAGCTCACGATTTGAGGCACCCTTGCCTCGTGCCATCCCACATTGATGCAAAGAGCATCAACCAGACCATCTGACAGGGCTTTGGCATATTCCTGCAGTTCAGTCTTTGAGTTTCCTCCTGGCATAAAGTCATTGCCGTTCATCCTGACAATCAAAGGGAAATCTTTCCCTATGGCATTTCTGACAGCCTTTACAACCTCAAGTCCGAATCTCATTCTGTTTTCAAGGCTTCCTCCATAATTGTCCCTGCGCTGGTTGGTCAAAGGAGAAAGGAATTCACTGATAAGATATCCTGTTCCGCTTAATACTTCCACTGCATCAAAGCCTGACTTTTGTACCCTTAATGCAGCCTGTGCAAAAGAGTTGATGGTTGTTTTTATTTCATCTGCCGTCATTTCTTTGGGGGTTTCTTTTGTCATTCTTGACGCTATGGCAGAAGGTGCCACAGGTTGTTTCCCATTAAGGAAAAAGGAAAAATTATATCGACCTGCATGGTTGATCTGCATTGCGCTAAGAGACCCATTGTCTTTAATGGCTTTTGAAAGCTTTTGAAGTCCGGGTATGAATTTGTCATCATGGGCCCCGATATTCTGGGTATTGCCTGAGAGTTCATCCACCGTTGCATATCCTGCACAAATCATTCCAGGTCTGCCTTTGGCTCTTTGTGCATAGAAATTAATGATCTGGTCCGTGACTTTAAAATCCTGTGCCATGCCCAGGTGCATTGCAGGAAGATATATCCTGTTTTTAATTTTAAGCTTATTTATGATTATGGGTTCAAAAATGGGATCCCTCATGGTTTTTTCCTTTATTTGTATTTTATTTGTTTTTTTTAATCCTTTGAATGCCATTGGAATTTCCATATATTTGGTATGGATTTATTTTTTCAAGGGCCTTAACAATCCTTCCTGGGCCACAATGGCTACCAGAGCCCCGTCCCGGGTATAGATGGAACCGATGTTCAATCCTCTTGCTTTTCCAGCACAGGGGCTTTCCATGACATGGAGGAGCCAGTCATCCATTCTAAACTTTCTATGGAACCATATGGAATGGTCCAGGCTTGCCACCTGCATGTCAGAGGACCAGAAGGTTTTGCCGTGGGGATAAAGGGAGGTCGCGACCAGATGAAAATCCGAGGCATAGGCCAGCATATACCGGTGGGTGGCTTCATCATCCGGGATCTTGTCAATGGCCCTGAACCAGACATATTTTTTAGGCGGCATGGGTTTGGGGCTAAAGGGATTAACCGGATTCACCACCCTGATTTCAATTGGTTTCTTACAAAGAAGTTTTTCAAGAATTGCAGGTGGAATCTGATTTGAAAGACGTCTTGCCATCTCAACCTCATTTTCTATGCCGTCAGGCCCTTTAATGTCAGGCATGGTGTTCTGGTGTTCATATCCCTGTTCATCCCTGTGAAAAGAGGTGGCCATGGAGAAAATGGCAAGGCCATTCTGAACGGCCACCACCCGGCGGGTGACAAAACTTTTACCGTCCCTTATGCAGTCTACTGTATAAACAATTGGTTTTTTGGCATCTCCGGGTCGCATGAAATACCCGTGTAGGCTGTGGGCATGGAATTCCGAGGCAACTGTCCTTGAAGCGGCAGACAAAGCCTGGCCCAGAACCTGGCCGCCAAAGACATTGCCAAACCCTAGATCCTGGCTTTGTCCCCTGTAAATATTTTCTTCTATTTTTTCCAGGGCTAACAGCCGAAGTAATTCTTTTAGAACATTTCCATCATAGCAGACATTCATTATTGTTTCCTTTTTCTATAAGCTGAGGGTTTTTAATACTGCGAAAGCAGCTTAAAATCAACAATTTTCAACCCATGATTTTTTATTTCAACCCATAATATCCTCTGTATTATCCATGTAAATAAGAAAGTGGACAGGGTCATCCCGAAATTTCCATTAAATAATCAGAAGTCAGCCATGGGGGTCTTGATGATATTTTGATTATAGTTTTTGGGTGAGGATCAGATTGATTTATTTTTTAATTCTTTCAATTAATAAACCGCCCTGGTTTTACGAGGCTCTATTATTTTTTCCTGCCATAAAAATGCCTGGCAGACTGAATTTTGATAAAGAATCTGGTTTGTATTATTTTTTTCCTGCAATAGCCTCTGCCGCCATCAATCCGCTGGCAATGGCAGCATGGATACCTTCTCCCATCTCAAAGTTTGCCATCCCAGCTGCATCCCCGATAATAAACGCATTATCCAGTCTTTTATTCTGTTTTTTCTGGTAAAGATAATACTTATGTCCCCTGGGATTTTCTGGGATATTGTTTATCAGGGAAAGCTGTTTAAGTTTTTTTGTAAATTCATGCCAGTGGTCCAGGATGGTTTTCCCACTGGCTTTTAATTTCAGGAGCTTGCCGCCAACCCCGATATTCAGCCAGCCGTTTCCTTTGGGTAGATACCAGGAATATCCGGGCAGACCATGATCAAAAAACCATATATGACATTCAGTGTCCAGATAATCACAGCGATACTCTTTTTCAATGGCTACAATCAAAGCTTTTTCATTCCTTTGATTGGATGTGGAAAAAAAATTTTTAAAAACAGGGCAGTGAGTTCCACCTGCTCCAACCAGGTATTTACACCTGTATTTATTGTCAATGATATAGTCACCATTGGTTTTGACAATATTTTTCACTGTGTGGGTAAAAACAGGAACATGGGAACGGGAAATCATCCATTCATCAAATTCATATCTTCTGATGGCATACTGGCGTGTTCTGACGGGAATGTTGATTCCAAACAGATAAAAATGAATCCGGTTAAACCCCATGAGGGAATATGGATATTCTTCTGGAGTTATGCCGAGGATATCCAGTACTTTTGGCGTTATCCATCCTGCACAGACTTTTGGCCTTGGAAATGTCTTTTTCTCAAGTATTAGCACTTCCAGGCCCAATTTTCTGAGTTGCCATGCACAGGCTGATCCTGATGGACCGCCACCCACAATAATTATGTTAGACTCCATCATTTTAAGCAGATCACGAAAATCGGCAATCCGGCCGGGTTCTGCCGGGTTTGGTCATGACAATCTGCCAGAGCTGCAGGGCTCTGGAACGAAAGCCACCTGCGCAGCCTAAAAGATAGTATTTCCACATCCTGTAAAACCTGTCACCATAGTTGCTTTTCAGTTCTGGCCAGGCATTCTCGAAATTCTCCCACCAGGCCATCAGGGTTTTATCGTAGTCCTCACCAAAATTGTGCCAGTCCTCCACAACAAAATATCCTTCCATGGATTTCCCGAGCTGGGCAATTGAGGGCAGCATTGAATTGGGGAATATATATTTGGCAGTCCATGGATTACATATCCTGCGGCTGACATTGCTTCCAATGGTATGGATAAATGCAATACCATCCTTTTTTAACAGGCGGGAGGTCTGTTTCATATAGGTTGGATAATTTTTATATCCCACATGCTCCATAAGTCCGATGGATATGACCCGATCATACTGCCCGTATGCTTTCCTATAATCTTCAAGCCTGATGTCAACAGGCAATCCCTTGCACAGTTCTTTTGCATACTGAGCCTGTTCTTTTGATACTGTAAAGCCCACCACCCGGACACCATACTTTTTGGCAGCATATTGAGCAAAGCCGCCAAACCCGCATCCCAGTTCAGCCACTGTCATCCCAGGCTTTAAGCCTATTTTCCGGCAGATCATCTGAAGTTTTGCCTCCTGGGCCGTATCAAGACTGTCTGCATTATCCCAGTAGCCGCAAGTATACTGCATACGCCTGTCCAGCATCCTCAGGTAAAGATCATTTCCTATATCATAATGTTTTTTGCCGACAATAAAAGCGCGGCCGGCAGTCTGCAAATTCAACACCCTTGCTTTAATGATATTCCATGTGGTTGCCCAGTCCTGTTTCACTTTGCTTAAAATATTGGCGCGCATCACTTTTTCTATGAACTGATCAAGAGCAATACAGTCCCACCACTTGTCCATGTAGGACTCACCAAGCCCTAATGTGGCTTGTTCCAAAACCCTGGAATAGAATTGATCATTATAGACTTGGATATCATAAGGTTTTCTGCCGTTAACCGTGATTCCTGCAAACTGCATTAAAGAAGAGAATGCTTTTTTTACCTCTTTATTATTCATGTTGTCCACCTCCGTTAAGAATATGGATTTCAAAAAAATATTTTGTTTTTTATAAGCCTATTTTTTAGTAATTTTAGCTCCCAATAAAAGTTTAACTACGTTTCTGCAATATAAGGCAAGGATCAGATTTCATTTCACCTTTTTACAGAATACCATTCAATGATTCTCTTTAATCCAACGTCTTCTTTGGGGAATTTCTGAAAATCAAATTTTATAGTCTATTTAGGATGTCTTTGAGAATGTCACCCATTTTTCAAGTAGCACAGATTCGTTGCAAAAGAGTGAAGACTTCCACGGGCACTTGGTGTTCAGCGCTACGCCATCAATCATGATGGAAACAGGGTCGTCAGATGAAACCACAATGACAATGATATTGTCTTGCTCAGCAGTGAATCTGAGAGCTGAATTAAAACGGGCGCCACGCGACCTGTCTTCACCTGGAATAGAATGACCGTCCAGGAGGCAGGCAAAACCATGAAGTTTCAAGTCAGCCCCAAGATGCAGGGCGCCATCCACCTTTGACAGAGATTTTGTCAATTCCAGATACTCATGAATTTCAAGGTCAAGTGGCTGCTCAAGAGAATGACCTGAGATGAAGATGGGTTTTTCATTCAGGTCTATTACAATGGCACAACCATGCCGTTGCTTTGTTGCGCTATGAACAATACGGGTAACAATTTTAAATAAAGTGGAAGCTGCTACGGGATCCATTTTGGATTCAAGCAATGCTTCTTCGACCTGTACAAGATTGGCTTTGCGGGTGGTTGACTTGAAACTGCCATCTGAAAAACTGCATACTTTATTTTCATTTAGCTTTAAAAAACCATGCTGCCCTTTAAAATCAGCAGTGATAGAAAAAGTTGGTTTATCCGCCTTGATAATGCCAATAATCGTTTTTTCATCAGCCACCAATTTTCGATCTGAGTTTTCAACAGATTGGAGGAGCTTTCGGATATGCTTAACATTATCCAGTATTGGTTGCTCCGCCTTAGGAAACTTTGCAATAAACTTCATAATTGGAAGTGAACTTTTTTCAACAAAAAT
>JAQICW010000008.1 GCA_027858355.1 Desulfobacula sp. | reverse complement strand
TTGCGAACGTTTAAAAAAAAATGAAAAAAATTCTTAAATTCTTATTGTATTGTTTTCTTATTGTACTTTTCCTGTCTTTTTTATTTGGAATCGGTTATTGGGCACTGGTGATTAAAGGGTGGCCATGGTGGATTTCCGCAGTGTTGGTTGCATCCTGTATGGGGATTTTATTTGGGTATTTTGCCGTAAAGAAGCTGCTCATACGTAGAAACGAAAAAAAGTTCGTTCAAACGGTTATCAATCAAGAAGAAACCTTTTCTAAAAAAACAGTTGATAAAGAACCATACAACTCGGGAGAAGCAGAAAATCAGTGGAAAGACTCCATTGCCAAACTTAAAAAATCCCATTTAAGAAAATATGGCAACCCGCTATATGTTCTGCCCTGGTATATTATTATGGGTGAATCCCGGTCAGGGAAAACATCTGCTATAAAAAATTCAAATCTGAGTTCAGCCCTGACAGATGTCAGTCCGGCTACTATCATTTCCGGCACGAAAAACTGTGACTGGTGGTTTCTAGAACAGGCAATAGTGCTGGATACTGCCGGGCGATATACTATTCCCATTGAAGAAGACAAGGATAAAAAAGAATGGCAGGAGTTTCTTATCCTTTTATCAAAATATAGAAAAAAGGAGCCCATAAACGGTGTCATCGTTGCAGTGGCAAGTGATGCACTTTTAAATGAAGATGCCACCCAGTTGAGTGATAAAGCAAAGAGTATCCGGCAGCGCATTAATCAGATGATGCGAATCCTGGGAGCTAAATTTCCTGTTTACCTGCTGGTTACAAAAATGGATTTAGTAAATGGATTTACAGATTTTTGTGACCACATACCAGATCAAAGAAGCGGTCAGGTCATGGGATATGCCAATACAACAGATCAAACGGATGGCATGAAGGTCTTAGAACAATGTATGGCAACGGTTTTCAAGCAGATAAGAAACCTTCGGTCCATTTTTATCCATAACCGGATAAACAATTTTGCCATTTCCTTTTCCAATGAGTTTATGAACTTAAAACCTGGCCTGGAATCTTATGTTCAGTCTCTATTTGGGGATGATATTTACCAGGCAACTCCACTTTTTCGAGGGATCTATTTTTCCAGTGCCTGCAGAAAAGGACAACCCGGGTCAGAATTTTTAGATACCACGGGCATCACATATAGTAATGAAGTATCTGTGGATAAGAACAAGGGATTTTTTCTAAGAAGTTTTTTCAGTGCCATTTTACCCAAAGACAGAAATATTTTTTCGCCGTTGTCTGAATTTATCATGTGGAGAAAAACAACACTCACCCTTGGTATTTTTTCACTTATGTTGATTTGTCTGGCCATGAGCGGGGTTATGGCATTTTCTTATTTTAATAATGTGAGGGCGCTAAACAGTTTTGACCCCGGTTTTTTTAAAACCCAATCCATGGTATCTAATACAGCTGAAACAATTCTTCTTCTTGACAGGCAAAGATTTGAAATCGAAAAACTTCAATCCAGTAATGATAACTGGATACTTCCCAGGCTGGGCCTGAATCAGAGTCTTGCGCTTGAAAAAAACTTAAAACAAAAATTTGTTAATGATGTCAGAAAAAATGTTGTGGATCTAATGGATGATCTTTTTTTTGAGAAAATCAAAACCACCAATTCCATAGCATCTGATGAAGATATCGTTGAAAGGGCTGTTTATACGATTCAAAGAATTAGTATACTGAAAGAATCAATTCAAAATAATTCTTTTCCCGATAAAAAAGAATTTGAGAAAAGTATCAGTAACTTATTTCCCTCTTTTGATCCTAGTATATCAAAAGCTGTTGCCTCAAAATTTGTCAATATTTATTATTCTTACATAGCCTGGAATGATGATAATTCTTACTCAGTTAAAAAACTTGAGGTGTTTCAAAATGTCTTGTCACAAATTGCTGTTAACAGTAACAATTTTAACTGGCTTTTGAGCCGTCTCGTGTGTTTAACCCCTGATATTGATATTTTTACTTTTTTAAAAGGGTATCAAATTAATCAGTCCAAACTGGACTCAAAGGCACATGTTAATGGGGCTTTTACCCGGGCTGGAAGACAAGAGATAACCCTATTCATTCAGATGATTCAAAAAGCCTTTACCATTCAAGAAGATTTTTTGCAAATGGAAAACGATTTCTGGGCATGGTATGCAAAGGAATTTTACCGGGCATGGTTTGATTTCGCTTCAGTGTTTCCTTACGGCAGAAACTGGAAATCCCTGATTGATAACTGGACAGATTTAGGGACGTTAATGACGACGGATCAGAATCCTTATTTCATGCTTATGGCAAAAATGGGAGATGAGTTTGAATGGATCAAATCCCAGATTAACCTTGAACCTGCCTGGGCTGGAACAGTTGTAACACTCAAAGAGATCAAATATCTGGCTCAAACCGAGGTGGAAAAAAAAGAGGGGTCATTCATGGCCAAACTTTCCCTCACAAAGGAAAAAATTTCAGATAAATTAGGAAAATCATCAGAAAAAATTTATAAAACCATTAACAAGAATCATGCAGCTGATCTTGAATATAAATTGAAATTTGCCGAAGTGTGGAATGAGTACACCAACAGCCTTAAAACCATAGCTTCGGCAACATCCTATAGTGAAAAAGGCTTTCATATGTTTGCAGATTTTTTCAAAGCTTTGTCTGATCCGTCTAAACAGCAGGAGCCTTTCAACCTGACCTATGATAATTTATTAAAATTAAATTCTTTTTTAATACAGAATGACGTATCCCCCGTTGTCCAGAATTTGATAAAGGGACCTTTTGATTTTCTTGCTGAATACGGCATTCATCAAAGTGTGAAATATTTACAGGATAAATGGGAAGAGATTGTTTTAAGTGCCGCCTATAGTATTGACCCGGATAAATATTATTCCATCATGTTTGATAAGAGTACGGGTGTCATCTGGCAATTTATCAATGAAGAGGCATCTGCCTTTATTGGCCAGAACAAAACCGGTTTTTCATCCAAGACTGCATTTGGTCTTAATCTTCCTTTCAACAACCGGTTTTTTAAATTATTAAATAAAGGAGAGCAGCTTACCCTGGAGCAGCAGGATGAATACATAGTTTCAATCACAACTCTGCCCATAAGCGTAAACAATGAGGCCAGGATAAGACCCTATTCAAATACCCTGAAGATGGAATGTGCCGATGAAAAGACACAGCTTGTCAATACCAATTTTCCAGAGACACAAAAATTCACCTGGCGTCCGGGAACCTGTGGTGATGTTGTTTTGGAAATACAGTTCGGAGACTCATTACTGCAAAAAAAATATAAAGGTCGGTTAGGGTTTGCCCAGTTTTTGTCGGACTTTCAAGACGGCACAAAAATATTCAATGTTACTGATTTCCCGGAGCATGCCGGATATTTAACCAATAATAATGTAACTGACATAACAGTTTCTTATGAGGTCAATGACATTGAACCCGTATTGAATTTTCTGGATCGGCGGCCCCCGGTCATTCCGGATTTCATATTCAAGAATTACAGGCAGAAAACCGGCAAATATCCGATAGTGGAAAAACCCGTAAAAAAAGCACCACCGATTAAAAAACAGAAACCGGAAATCAGGTTGAAAGATCAATACACCCTTTCAATGAAAACACTTCCCATGGAAGTGAATGCATCTGCAAAGGTGAAACCTATTGCAAGTATTATATGGATGCAATGCAAAGATATAGTTATGCGTTTTGAAAACAATAACTATCCTGAATCCATTAAATTTGACTGGGAACCTGCAAACTGCGGCAAAGTGGTGTTGACCATACAATTTCCTGAAATCAGCCTGTTGAAAGAGTATCAAACCTTTTTTGAGTTTGTAAAAGATTTCAACTATGCTTCCAGAACTTTTATCAGTGACGAATTTCCTGAACAAAGAGAAGCTTTGATGGAAAAAGAAATTTCAGCAATAACGCTTTCCTATGAATTCACAGGTGATCTTCCTTTATTGGACAGAAGCGATATTAAAAAAGCAGAAAATACCAATGAAAATTCTGTTCCAAAAATCGATAACACCCAGGTCCCGCAGGTTAAAGACGAAGTTCAAGATGAGGCTAATGCGCAACTGGTTAAATCATCATTCAGGGAAGATGTTCCTGATAATAATTCTATACAGGCAGAAGACTGGATACTCAAACAGGATACAACCCACTATACCCTTCATGTCATGCTGGGGTCTCATAAAGAAAAAATAATTGAGTTTGCAATGGCAAACAGTCTGCTGGAGAATGCTGCCATTTATGAAAGCCAGTTAAACGGTCAGAAAACATATAATCTGATTTTTGGATCATTTGCTACTTTTCAAAGCGCTCAAAAATCATTGGAAGCATTATCTGATTCTGTTTCCAGATATTCTCCCTGGATCAGGAAGTTTGCTTCCATAATTAAGGAAATAAAATAAGAATATCCATTATGGAGATTATTAATTTAGGAAATACCCCGATATCGGAAGATGCTCCTGCCGGAAAAGATGTGAAATATGAGCCGAGTTTTGAATCTCTTTCACTGGAGATTGCCAAGCTGAGCTCCCCTTCCGCCAGTTCCGTCATTAATTGGGATAAAGTGATTAATCTGTCCGTCCAAATTCTTGAAAAAGAATCAAAACATTTGCAGGTGGCAAGCTACCTGAATTATGGCTTGATTAAAACACAGGGCCTGGAAGGCCTGTGTCAGGGTATCCATGTTTTGAAAGAGCTTTTGGAAAATTACTGGGAAACCATGTTCCCCCCCAAAAAACGAATGAAGGGCAGAAGAGGTATCATTGCCTGGTGGTCAGAAAAAACAATTGAGTTTATATCGAGTGTTGATCCGGTTATCTGGAAAAAAGAAAAGCGGGACACCCTTATTGATGATGTGGATTTTATTGATAAATTTTTAGGGGAATCCATGGAAGATGCCCCTCTTTTGATTCCCCTGATAAAAAGAATCAAGGAGACTATTTCTGAAGAAGAAACCATAGAAGCTCCGGGAGAAAATGCACCAGAGCCAGGAACAGGACCGTCAAAAGGACAGCCGGCTACAAACAAAGGGATTGCTGAACCAATGCTGGATTCTAACACCGATGCCTCGGCCATGCTTGAACATGGATTAAGTATTCTTGGTAAATCCGCATCCGGTCTGAGAAAAAAAAACTTATATCAGCCTTTACCCTATCGGCTGAGCAGAATTACAGCATGGGCAACCCTTGATAAACTGCCCGCAGCAACGGGTGGAAAAACAATGATCCCCCCGCCGGATGACCAGATTATATCTGCAATAACAGGGCTATATGATTCAGGTAATTGGGAGGCTCTGGCTGATTCATGCGAAGGCAGGGTCAGACAATTTCTTTTCTGGCTGGATTTGAGCAGATATGTAGCCGAGAGTATGGAACAGATGAATCATCCCGAGGTTGCCCGGGTAATTGAAGCTGAAACAGCATTGTTTGTTCAAATATTGAAAGGAATTGAAAAACTGTCATTTTCCGATGGGACACCCTTTGCCGATGCTGCAACCCTTGAATGGATCAAGCAATTGAACTCCAAAGATGCGGGCAAGATCGATACGGGTGATACAGGAGGGACTGACGGCATCAATCAAATCATTTCACAGCAAATGAGTGCGGCACAACAATTGATCAAGGAAAAGCAATTGGACAAAGCCCTCATGCTTTTTCAAGATCATCTGTCAAAAGCCAAATCAGAACGGGAACGATTTTTGTGGAAAACAGGGATGTGTCAGTTATTGATCAATTCAAAACAGCTAAAAATAGCTGCATCGTATATTGATGATATTTTAGAAAATATTAATAAATTTAATTTGGAAACATGGGAGCCTGAAAATACCATTAATGCCTTGTCTCTGGTTTTAACAGGTCTCAGACTTCAAAAAAACAATCAGCAGGAACAATTGATTGAAACAGTCATTAAAAGAATTTCCATGCTTGATCCGGTAAAGGCTTTACAAATTGTTTGATTTTTATAAACCAGTAATTTTTATACACCAGTAACAAGGAGGTAATCTATGGGTAAAGAATCGTCAGTTGCACCAAAGGAGAGGGTTAATATTACTTATAAACCAGCTACGGGAGATGCAAAGGAAGAAGTGGAACTTCCCTTGAAAGTTCTCGTTATGGGGGATTTTACCATGGCAGAAGATGAAACGCCTATTGAAGAAAGAACGGCAATTAATATTGATAAGGATAATTTTAACGATGTCCTGGATTCCTACAATATTACATTGGATGCGGTTGTCGACAACAAACTTTCTGCGGAACCTGATGAACAGATGGCTGTTAAACTGAATTTTAACAGTCTTAAGGATTTCGATCCTGATGCCATTGTTGATCAAGTTCCTGAATTAAAAAAACTGGTGGAATTGAGAAATGCACTTAAGGCAGTTAAAGGCCCCCTGGGAAATGTTCCAGCATTCAAGAAAAAACTTAATGATCTTGTTAAGGATGACGGTGCAAAGGAAAGAATTCTAAAAGAATTAGGCGTTGATGAATAAAGGAGATTTAATAATGGCAGAACAAGAAAAAAAAATAGCGGGACAAGAAGAGGTGTCCACCACGGAGGAGCTGTCTCTTCTAGATGAAATTGTTCAGGCAACACGCCTGAAACCAAATCAGGAAGGTTACGAGACCACAAAACAGGGTGTTCAGGCGTTTCTTGACGAGCTTCTAAAACCTGAACGTGCAGGCATAAAAATAAGCAAAGACCTGCTTGATGAAATGATTTCCAACATAGATTCAAAGTTGAGCCTTCAGATGAATGCCATCCTTCACAGCAAGGATTTTCAAAAGCTTGAATCCTCCTGGCGCTCACTGAAATATCTGGTGGATCATACCAATTTCAGGGAGAATACCAAAATTGAAATTTTAAATGCTTCAAAGCAGGACTTGATGGATGACTTTGAGGATGCGCCTGAAATTACAAAATCAGGGCTTTATAAAACCGCCTATACTGCTGAATATGGCCAGTTCGGTGGGCAGCCCTATGGATTGATGGTGGGAAATTATGAATTCAGCCCCGGCCCCCAGGATATTGCTCTGCTTCAGGACATTGCAAGCGTATCAACCATGTCCCATGCGCCGTTTATTTCTGCCGCAGGCTCGCAGTTTTTCGGTCTTGACAGTTTTGAAGGGCTTCCAAACCTAAAAGATCTCAACTCGATATTTGAAGGCCCGCAATATGCCAAATGGCAATCTTTTCGTGGCTCGGAAGATTCAAGAAACATCGGGCTAACCGTCCCGCATTTCCTGCTGCGGCTTCCCTATGGTCAGGACACTGTTCCGGCTAAGAGTTTTGATTTTTCAGAAGATGTTACAGCGGGCAACAATGATTTTCTCTGGGGCAATGCGGCATTTACGTTTGCATCCAGAATGACGGAAAGCTTTGCAAAATACCGCTGGTGCGCCAATATTATCGGTCCCCAGGGTGGTGGAGCTGTTGAAGATCTTCCTCTTTATCAATATGAATCAATGGGGGGGATTGAAACAAAGATACCCACAGAAGTCATGCTTTCGGAAAGAAGAGAATTTGAGCTGGCTGAGGAAGGATTTATTGGCCTTACCATGAGAAAAGGAAGTGACAATGCTGCTTTCTTTTCCGGTAATTCCGTTCAAAAACCAAAGAATTTTGGCAATACCAAAGAAGGAAAAGCTGCCGAGTTGAATTATAAACTTGGCACACAGCTTCCCTACAACTTTGTAGTGGGCAGGCTTGCTCACTACATGAAAGTAATTCAAAGAGAGAACATAGGTACCTGGAAAGAAAGAGGCGAGCTTGAAGACGAGCTCAATAACTGGATCAGACAATATGTGTCTGACCAGGAGAAACCAGGGCCTGGCGTAAGAAGCAGAAGACCGCTAAAAAAAGCGCAGATAGAGGTTTCAGATGTTGAAGGTGAACCCGGATGGTATAGGTGCTCGCTTAAACTTCAGCCCCATTTCAAATATATGGGGGCTTCATTTACTCTATCTCTGGTTGGAAAACTGGATAAAGCATAATTTTAATTAAAGGAGGGCTGTATCATGGCTATGACATCTTATTTAACATTAGAAGGAAAAGAACAGGGCGCAATCGCAGGGGACTGTCCGCAGGTTGATAAGGAAGATTCGATTCTGGTGTACAGTATAGATCACAGAGTGGAGATTCCCCGGGATACCCATACTGGACTTCCCACAGGACAGCGTATTCATAAACCTTTACAGATTACTAAACATAAAGATAGAAGTTCACCACTCCTTTACGGCGCGTGCTGTAGCGGTGAGCAGATGAAATTGGTTCACCTCAAACAATACCGTATCAATGAAAAAGGAGTAGAAGAGCATTATTTCTCAATAAAACTGGAGAATGCCATTATTGTTGAAATGCAGGAATACAATCCATTGACTTTTCTTGAGGAGAACAAGCCTTACAAGGACATGGAAGTCGTATACTTCACCTATGAAAAAATTATCTGGACATATGAACCGGATGGCATTGAATCCGAAGATTCCTGGTTAGGGAAATCATAGTCGTAATTTCATGATTCTTCATTAATCAATTAAACTGCAGGTTTTAAATTGAATTATTTTTAATTTAAGATCTGCAGTTTAGGACCTCAAATGAAATAAATTGAGCAGAAATAGCGCAGGATTTTGGTTCATCTACAAGGCGCATCAAATGTTTAATACTATACGTATTCGGCCTTTGGTGCAACGCAGTAGATGGGGCAAAAGACAAGCAATTTCGTTCAAGTTATAAAATTTGCGGTCCTTAGCACTTAAAAATGGTGTCTGCCATGCAAGAACTTACATTGCTTGAACGTATTGAATTTCTTGAGTCCGAAGAAAAAGAGATTGAAGAAACCAGTGCGGAAAAAGAAATGCGGTCCATCATCACTCACTTAAGAAAACTTTTAAACACCAATAAAGGAAGTGTTGAGATTGCAGAAGATTATGGCATACCTGATATGACTGTTTTTGCAGGTGGCGGAATTTCAGAGACAATGGAAAATATTGAAAAAGCAGTTCTTGAAGTTGTCAGAAAATATGAAAAGAGATTATCAAAAGTGAAAGTGAAAATCGTATCAAATGAAAAGGATGTCTTAAATATTTATTTTCAGCTTGAAGGATTTCTGGCAAGACAGGAGAATATGCCTGTTTTTTTTGAAACATCTGTCCAGCCAGGGGGCAAGATAAGTATAAATAGACAGGGAAACAGGATTGTTTAATAAATATTATCAAAATGAACTGCATAAATTAAGGGAACTTGCCAAAGAATTTTCCAGAGCACACCCAGCTGCGGCTCCCATGCTGGCCAGTGAGTCTGTGGATCCGGATGTTGAACGGCTGCTCGAAGGAACCGCATTTTTAACGGGTCACCTTCAGCATAAGATTGATGATGATTTCCCTGAAATTATCCACGGGTTAATGGATATTGTCTATCCCCATTATCTGAGACCGATTCCCTGTACATCCATTATATCGTTTACACCCAAACCATCACTCATTGAAACAATCAAGGTGCCTTCGGGAACCTATTTGTCTTCAAAAGAAAAAAACGGCATAAAATGCATGTTTCAAACATGTTTTGATCTTGATGTTCATCCTCTGAAAATTGTGTCAGCAAAAAGTCTGGCCAGGGAAAAGGAATATAAAATGTCCCTTTCCTTTCAACTTTCAGGGATTTCTCTGTCCCAGTGGAATCCGGACAAACTGTCCTTTTTTCTTTCCGGCTCATATGCAAAAACATCTGATATCTTTGCATGTTTTACACAATTTGTTTCCAAAATTAAAATTGTTACGCCAAATAATCCGGAAGTTTATATCCTGCCTGAAAGTGATTTTAAATCCCTTGGTTTTGAAAAAGCCAATTCTCTTTTTTCTTATCCGGCTCAATCTTTTTCCGGATTTTCTCTTTTACAGGAATATTTTATTTTTCCCCAGAAATTTTTATTTTTTGAATTATCCGGCTTAAAGAACTGGAAAAACAAACCAGAGGGAAATCAGTTTGACATTTTATTTGAATTCAAGGAGCCGTCCTTTGATCTTCCAAATGTGTCGTCGGATAATTTTTCTTTATTTTCGGTTCCAATAATCAATATTTTTCCCTTTGAAGCCGAGCCCGTTGTGATGGATCACACAAAGGAAAAAATCAAGGTCCGGCCATCATCCAAGACCGGGACAGGATACCAGATATACAGTGTTGACAAAGTCCTGGGGTTCACCCAGGGAAGTGTCAAGCCGGTTGAATACCGGCCCATGGATTATTTTTCCTTTGATACCCAGGATCAGTCCTTTTTTAAGGCTATCCGCCAGCTTTCTCCTATTACCAATGCCTATGAAGTTTACCTGAACCTGACCTATGCAAGTCAGAAAAGCGAATATAAACAGGAAACCTTAACCGTGGATCTGACCTGTACAAATGGTTCCGTACCCGAACAACTCATGCCGGGTGATATCTGTGAACATACTTTTAATTCACCGGAATTGTTAAATTTTGCTAATATTACAGCCACAACAGCAAATGTTGAGCCCCCCCTGGAAGGCGATACGCTTTGGCGGCTGCTGTCACATATGTCTTTAAACCTGCTTTCCCTTAAAGATGCTCCAAGTTTTAGAAAAATCCTTCAATTGTATATTTCACAGAACAGTCGGGACAAGGGAATGGTTGCTGCAAATCTTAAGCGGATACAGGGCATTCTGGATTTTAAGATTGAGAATGAGGACCGGCTGATCAAGGGAATGGTTGTCAGAGGGGAAAAGATCACAATTTCCCTGAACAAGGATGCGTTTGCATCCAAAGGAGATGTTGTGGTATTCGGTGCTGTAATTGATGAATTTTTCAGTCGGTACAGCAGTATTAACAGTTATACGCGATTGATTATCAATGAAACCATTTCAGGAGAATCTTTTTCATGGCAGCCGAGGATCGGGAACATAAGTTTGAAATAACTGAAAAACTGATCGCAAAGAGTTCTTCTTTTTCCTTTGCCCAGGCAATCCGGCTTTTATTGCATCATGTTTCTTTAAACCGGAAAAATAATTTCAGCAGAAGTGATTTTTTAGACAACCAGATACGAATCAGACCGGAACTCTCTTTAAGGTTTCCGGGAACGGATATTACAAGAATAGAAAAAATCGGGGATGAACCGCTACAATATCTGATTACAGCCACTTTCCTTGGGCTGTATGGAACATCCTCTCCTCTCCCGACCTTTTACACGGAAGATCTTATTGAAGAATTTAACAATGATAAATCAATAAAGCGTGACTTTATTGATATCTTAAATTATTCAATTTATCCGATATTTTTTAAAATATGGAGTAAATACAGACTATTTTATAAAATATGTGAAGAAAATGATGAAACCGTAATCAATATGATTTATTGTCTGCTTGGTCTTGAAAACAAGCAGTTGCGGGAACAGATATACAATACTGAAAAATATTTCAGATATGCAGGACTGACAATTCAGTTCCCAAGGTCTGCAGAAGGGCTTATATCCATCATTGAAGACTGTTTTAATCTGAAAAGCCAGATAAAGATTAACCAATGCGTTTTAAGAAAAGTATTCATTCCGGATGATCAGCATTCTCTGTTAGGCATATCATCCTGCACACTGGGACAAGATTCTGTCATAGGGGATGTGATCAATGATATCACAGGAAAGTTTCAGATGGTGATTACGGATGCCAATGCCGATATCCTTCATTTGTTTCTTCCGGATCAACAGCTGTTCCTGGAATTAAAACAAATGGTAAATTTTTATGTGAATCAGCCCCTTGAGTGGGAACTGGTTATTGAACTTGAAGGTAAAAACATTCAAACAGAACAGCCTGGCAATAAAAAATGGTCAAATTTAGGATGGAATACATGGCTGGTTTCTGAAAACAACGTGCTTGACAAAGTTGAACCGATATTTTCAGCCATATAAAAAAACTAAATTCAACATAAATAAGGGAGGGTGACAATGGTAAATGTCGACACAAAATCTTTACTTCTCCATTTAAATGATTTTTGTACAAACACCTTGCATACGGGTGCTGGATTATGCGTTTCCAGAACACATTATGAGGTTTCAGTTGAACATTTTATTCTAAAACTGCTTGAGGATTCCAGATCTGACCTTTCAATGATTTTTCAACAATTTGAAATTGAAGCCGGCGCTGTACAAAAAAAAATTGAAGCCGCACTAGAAGAATTCAAAACAGGCAATTCCGGCAAACCAGTTTTTTCACCAAGGCTTCTTGATCTTTTTCAGGATGGCTGGATGATTGCCTCCATTGAACTTGAAGAAAGAAAAATCAGGTCAGGTGCCATTTTGCTGGCTCTTTTATCCAGACCGCTTTCCTATATAAGCGGAAACTATGCAGATATTTTAAAAAAAATAAATAAGGACACTTTGCTGGAACAATTCTGGGGCATTACCAAAGGGTCGGCTGAAACCCTGTCCACAAAAGAGAAAGTTGCAGCAGGGGCGGCTGCCTCACCTTCCAGGGGAGGTGAAAGTTTTATTGCCCGCTTTTGCAATAATTTCACTGAAAAAGCAGAACAGGGCGGGATCGATCCTGTTTTTGGAAGGGATGAAGAGATCCGTCAGATGATTGATGTTCTGGCAAGACGAAGAAAAAACAACCCTATTTGTGTTGGAGAGCCAGGCGTTGGGAAAACCGCTGTTGTTGAAGGACTTGCCTTGAGAATTGTCCAGGATGATATTCCTGATGTGCTGAAAAATGTAACCCTGCTTGAACTGGATATGGGGCTTTTGGAAGCTGGGGCAGGCATGAAAGGGGAATTTGAAAACAGGCTCAAAGGAGTGATCAATGAAATAAAATCCTCTGAAACCCCTATTATTTTATTTATTGACGAAGCCCATACCCTTATAGGGGCCGGTGGAAGTGTGGGTGGCGGGGATGCTGCCAATCTTTTAAAACCAGCGCTGGCAAGGGGTGAATTGCGTACTGTTGCTGCCACCACCTGGGGTGAATATAAAAAGTATTTTGAAAAAGATCCGGCACTGGCAAGAAGATTTCAGCCCATAAAGCTTGAAGAGCCGAGTGTAAAAGATACAGAACTGATCTTAAGGGGATTGAAGCCAGGATATGAAGATGCCCATAAAGTCATCATAACAGAAGGTGCTGTAAAAGCTGCTGCTGAATTTTCCGATCGTTATATTACCGGAAGATTTCTTCCTGACAAGGCAATTGATCTTTTGGACACAGGATGTGCCAGGGTAAAAATAAACCTGTCAACCAAACCGCCTGCTCTTGAGGATAAGCAGCGGTCCATCCAGGCTTTTGAAAGAACCAAATCCGCCATGGAACGCGACCGGAACAATAATATGGAATTTGACCCTGATGAGTATGATTTAATCGTAAATTCCATAGCAGAATTTGAATCCCGGGCAAATGAAATCAGACAAAGCTGGGAAGAAGAAAAAGAGGCTGCCCAGATCGTACTTGATTTGAGAAAAACATTGCAGGATTCCGACAAAAACGATCTTGAAACAGTGGAAGATCTTAAAGCCCGATTGAATGATGCAAATAAAGCGCTGGCTCAAATTCAGGGGGATAACCCTTTGATGCAGCTTGAAGTAAATCCGGATGTTATTGCACAGGTTGTTTCTGACTGGACAGGGGTTCCTTTGGGGAAAATGGTGCAGGATGAGGCAGAAAGTATCCTCAACCTGGAACATCTGTTAAACAAACGTGTTAAGGGTCAGGATCATGCACTTGCTGCTATTTCAGAAGTTATCAGAGCTTCCAAATCAGGGATAAAAAATCCAAATCAGCCCATTGGGGTATTTCTTCTGGCAGGTCCCAGTGGTGTAGGAAAAACTGAAACCGGCCTTGCCATAGCAGAGATTCTTTTTGGCAGTGAAAAAAACAGTGTGACCATCAATATGAGTGAATTCCAGGAAAGCCATACTGTAAGCCGTCTCATTGGCTCTCCTCCCGGTTATGTCGGATATGGGGAAGGCGGCATGTTAACAGAAGCCGTCAGGCAAAAACCCTATTCTGTTGTTCTTCTGGATGAAGTGGAAAAAGCCCACCCGGATATATCAAATCTGTTTTACCAGGTTTTTGATAAAGGTATTCTGACAGATGGAGAAGGCAAGGAGATCAATTTTAAAAATACGGTCATCATACTTACCAGTAATCTTGCAACGGATATTATCCAGGAGATGACGGCAAATGAAGAAGAAATTTCAATTGACGCGGTAACGGCTGCCATCAGGCCGATGTTATCTGAATATTTTAAGCCTGCACTTCTTGCAAGAATGAATGTGCTTCCGTTTATCAGCCTGAGACCTGACGCAATGGCCCTTATTGTTAAATTAAAATTGAATGCTGTTAAAAAAACTCTGCTGGATAATAATAAAATTGTATTTAATTATTCTGACAAGGTTATGGAACAGATAACTGCAAGATGTACTGAAGTTGAAACAGGAGCCAGGAACATTGATTACATCTTAAATGCCAACATTTTCCCAAGGATTTCAAGAGAGCTTTTATCAAAAATGAGTTCAGGTGACATGCCTTCAGAAATCCTTCTTGATCTGGATAAAAGTGATGAATTTTCAATAGAATTCACTGAATGATTTTTAGTACCAAAGGGTAACCAAAAGGAGTTATTAATGCAAAAAAAAGTATGGATTACATCCATGTCCAAGGAAAAAAAGCAGATTACAGGCCTGCTTAACCTTACTAAAAAATACGGGCTTGCACCGGACGGGCATTTCTGGGTGGATGACCTGCAAAAAATGGCGTGGCAGTCGCCATTGGAAAACCTTCTTGCCAGGGATACAGCCCTCTGGGTTATATCATGTACACAAAAAGATCTTGAATCAGAATCTGTAAGATATGGATTGTCGCTTCTTTGTCTTTCATTACAGCATATAAAAGGAATTGGGTTTCCGATACTATTTGTCTGCCCGGATGAATCATTAAAGATAGAAGATCTGCCAACTCCATTCAGGGGATGTGACATCATCAAATCAGATAACAAATCTCTGGCTGCCAAGATGACGGCAAGGGCAAACACACCGGTTAAAAAAATCCCCACTGAATACAGGATCAATATCCATGCCAACCAGGGCTATGGCATCTGGTTTGAATTCGGCCCTGCAAAGGGGACAACGTGGGATGGTGTGCTGGCAGGCGGCCTTACATCTGAGGCAAATGCCCATGGTGTGGGACCAAAAGGTTCCATTCCCATGAAAACGGTTCTGGAATATCAGATGCAGGGGCTCAAACTGGAATCAGGCAAAGATAACTACACAGCCTGGGCTGTAAAAAATACCATTGATGAAAATCAATCCTATTATGTAAGATTTACAGATATTCCAGGCAGTATTTTATTTGGCCAAATGCCAGATGAGGAAGATGAGGCTGATTTTCATGTATTAAAACTTGTGTGAATTGTTTTTATTTTTTCATATGAAAGTTTACAAAGTTGTTAAAAAATTCACTTTAAGAATCATAATTTATATGGGGTTAAAAAATGTCCTTATTAACCAAAATGAAGTATTCTTTTATCTCCAGGGCAATGGATAAAGAAACTTTCACCGTGGTCAGTTTTAAAGGTTTTGAAGCTATTTCCAAACCCTATGAGTTTGAAATATTGCTTGTTTCGGAAAACAAGGATATTGACCCGTTGCTGGTTTTACAGAACCCTGCAATTTTTACCATCCATCGGGATGAAGAAGATAATGTGGATTTCAATGGTATTCTTATACAGTTTGAAGAAAGCCAGGAATTTAACGGCTATCTTTTTTTCAAGGCTGTTCTTGCACCAAAACTCTGGTGGCTTTCTTTAACCCATCACAACCAGGTGTTCTTAGATCTGACCATTCCTGAAATAATGGAAGACGCTTTAAAAGATGGAGGACTTAAACAAACATACGATTTTGACTTCAGTCTTAATCTTAAGAATATTTACAAAAAACTTGAATATATCTGTCAATATGATGAGTCCCATTTTGATTTTGTTTCAAGGTGGGCGGAAAGAGAAGGACTCTACTACTTTTTCGAACAGACACCAAGTGGTGAAAAAGTAGTTTTTACTGACACTAAAATGGAACATAAAGATCTGTTATTAGGCAAAGATCTTATTTATGACTCCCAGTCAGGGCTTGCTTCACTTCATACAAAGGAAGTGATACATACGTTCATATGTAAACATAACCTGCTTCCCCAAAGGGTTTATTTAAAGGATTATAACTATCTTAAACCATCCCAGGCCATGGAAGGCATTGCAGATGTAGATGAAAACGGCAGGGGGGAAAACTATATTTACGGAGTGCATTTTGATTCGGTTATTGAAGGGAACAGGCTGGCTAGAATAAGGGCTGAAGCACTTTTGTGCAGAAAATCAATTTTCCAGGGAGAAAGTTCAGTCCCTTTTATGGTGCCGGGATATACATTTGATCTCAATGAACACTACAAGGACGTATACAACAGGAAATACCTGGTGACAGATGTTACCCATGAGGGGCACCAGACAGGATATCTGATTTCCGGAATAAGCGGTGCTGTTGAAGCCAGAGATGAGGAGATGTTTTATTCCAACACCTTTACAGCCATTTACTCGGATGAACAGTTCCGGCCCGAGCATCTAAGTAAAAAACCCAAGATATCCGGAACCATCAATGCTAAAATTGATGCCTCGGCTAGCGGAGAGCATGCTGAGATTGACGAACTTGGAAGATACAAGGTTATACTTCCCTTTGACAGAAGCGGACGTTTCGGAGGTAAGGCATCAGCATGGTTCCGCATGATGCAGCCTTCTGCCGGGCAGAATCAGGGCATGCATTTTCCTTTGCACAAGGGTACGGAAGTACTTTTAACATTTATCGCCGGCAATCCGGACCGGCCGATTATAGCCGGCGCAGTGCCGAATCCCGAAACCCAGAGCCCAGTGACAAGCGGTAATCAGACACAATCGATTATTGCAACAGGGAAAAGCAAAGTGGATTCGTCTGTCGGGGCTGCTGAAAGAAAATTTGGTGCGGTTGCAGGTGAGCAAAAACTGACTGAAGAAACCGCGACCGATAATTATATTGAGTTTGAAGATGATTCAGTAAACAAACGAATTCGTCTGCATTCAGATGGTGATTTATGGCTTGAAGCCCAAAACAGATATGGGGAATATACCGTAGGCAAGAATACTAAGAAAGATAAGCTTCCGGAAAATTTGAAATATTTGTGGGAAAATTTTTTTACCACCCCCGCCGTTGCTGCGGTCGTCGCCGATACCACCGTGACCCCACCCGTCGCAGCCGTCACAGCCGTCGCTGCCATCCCTCCTAAGTTTATTCCTACAAATTTAAAACACTACAGTTACGGAACATCAGCTACAGGCAGTTACGGAGCAGTAGCTTCAGGATCAACAGCTCCTACAACTCCTGTTATCACCTCAATAGAAACATTAGCAAGAACCGCAAAAGTTAAACTTGTAAAAGGTGATACAATTAATGTTCAGGAAGGCAATGTTTATGATTTCGGTGGCTACTGGGTTTACAACCTGGGGAATGCTTATATTGAGAATCATATGGCTCAGAAAACTCCAGATACCAGTTTAATGCCAGTTACTACCCCAGAAGAAATAGCAGCAAAAAATAAAAAAGAAAGGATAGCAAAACTTAATGAAGATATGGATTTCGATTTGCTTAAAGTAGGTGGACCTAATTGGAATGCCAGAGCAGCCCACGGTGACAATTGGAAAACAATTCTATCTGCTGAAGCAGATTGCCAGGGTGGGTCTTCAATGCAATTGTGGGATACCACCGTAACAGATGATAATGACAATACAAAGTGGCATAAAAGACATGCCGGTTCAGGCGGTGATGATGCAGAAGGCTGGAAAAACATCTGGGTTGAAAAAAAGTTCGGAGATTCCTATGAATATCGTGAGGGCAATACGGTTTCAGTTGAAAAAGGAAGAAGCCAGACCATTATATTTGACGGAAGGTCAGTAGTAGAAAAATATAATGGTAAAGGGACAGCAAAAAAATCTTTTTCTAAATCCGGAGGCGGAAGGTCAGAAGAGAAGAAATGGAATCATAAAACCGGTAACCTGGTTTCTTATACACTCACTGAGGTGAGCCCAGACAAAGGTAAAGATGTATCTACTACCGTAGACAAATATGAACGTAGTAGCACAGGACATAAAGTTAGCCATACCTGGACAAAAGATGAGGGAGGTAAGGGTAAGCATACTGTAGCACAGAAATTTGATTATCGTACCGGGGCCCAAGCATCTTACAGCGCTCAATTTGATGACGGAACAGATCTTGAAAAGTTTGGTATTTCCTACCAGCATAAAAATATTGCGGATTTTAGTTTTGGCGACCAGCAATCTTTTTATTTAAAGGGATCCCCAATAAATATGGCATTAAATGTTAATTTGGGACTAGCTGCATCGATGGATATAAATCTAACTGGTGCCTTGAAAATACCTTTAACTCCTGTTGGTGTGGACATTACACTTGCTGCTCTTTTTGGAGGTAAACTATCCATAGAAACCGTTCTCAGTTGGTGGCTTGATATAAAATTAGGAAATAGTCTGGGGCTTGAGCTTGATGCAAGATGGGGGGGGAAATTAAAAAGTTGTGTTTGGACAGGAGAGCAAACTTTTGAAGGAATGGGAGTTAAAGTCACAAAGAAACCGGCAATTGTAGCAAAAAGTACTTCCATTGAAGCCTATGTAAAGGATTTTTTCCAAATCAAAATATAATGATTTGTAAGGATAGTATAGATGGATATTATCAGACCCATGCAGCTCGGTTTCAACCATCGAGTGCTTGAACAAAACAGAAAATTTTATTTTTCAGCCTCAGCAACCCTTGGAGTAAATCTTCAGACTGGTGAAGAACAGATAGATGCACTTTACTTGAAGGATGCCTTTCAAGGTAATCCGGATGATCCTCCTTTGCTTGATGTGGGTTACCCAAAGCCCAATGGAGAACTTATTGTTTCTGGTAGTTATCACGCACCTGGACAAAAACCCGTAAAAGGGGGCGAGGTCAAAGTTCGAGTTGGAGATATTGAAAAGAATCTCAATGTTTTTGGCCAAAGGAAATGGGAAAACGGCTTTCCTACCGATCCAGAAGAAATAACTACAATGCCTCTTACCTATCAGAATGCATTTGGCGGGGAAGGATATGAAAGAAATCCTGTAGGCAGAGGCTACAAAGACGGTCTAATGCCTTTGATTGAGTATCCGACTAATCTTGTGGCCTCTCAAAGAGATAATCCGGATCCTGCTTGTTTCTCAGTTCTTGATCAAATGGCTTCCAGGCGTATGCAATACAAGGGCACCTATGGGATTGATTATAAGGAAAAATATTTCCCTGGTTATCCTGAAGATTTTGATTGGAAGTTCTTTCTTTGTACTCCTGATGATCAGTGGGCTAATGGCTTCTTTAAAGGGAATGAAAGTTTTGAAATTTATAATATGCATCCTGAAAACTCAAAAATTCAAGGAAATCTCCCGGGATTATACTCAAGATGTTTTATCAATCAGAAAAAAGATGGAGAAGATGTGTTTGGTGAGATTCCTTTACATCTTGACACTATATGGCTTTTTCCTGAAAAAATGCTTGGACTTCTTATTTTCAGAGGAGTCATTGAAGTTGAAGATGATGAGGCAGAGAATATTTCTCATGTTTTAGGAGCATATGAATATTTATCAAAACCTCCTCGATCAATAGAATACTATCACGAAGCTTTGGAAAAGCGAATAAAGAGTGATGATGCTTTTTTAAAACTTCTCACCACTTCAGACTTGATTCCTGAAAACCATAAATGTGCCATGGAACTTCTCTTTGATATGGGATCTTTACAAAACATGGAGGAGAGCGCACTTTCGAAAAATGCTAAGGCAAAAGCAGAAGCAATGCAGAAGATGGCTGATGAAAAAGTTGAACAAGCCATTCAGAAGGTGGAAAAAAGTATGAGTAGCATCCCTGAAGATGTAAAAGAAAGCATGTCTGACAGGACAGGGGGTTTAGATATTAGAAAACTGATGGACAAAAAACAGGAGACCTCTCCAACTGATCCTGATATGGAAATGCTTAATCAGAAAATAGAATCAATTTTTCCAGGAATGATTGAAGGTGATCCCAAAAAAATGGAGATGAAGACGTTTTCCTTTGATAAAATAGACCAGGTTGCAGATGTAGCAAAAGAGTTTTCAGATAAAAAAATGAAAGATGCACAGATACAGATTAGAGAAAAGCTTGAAAATGCAAAAAAAGATATAAAAAAACAGATAGATGAAGTTGACATGCAGATGGATAGAGCCCGGAAGACAGAGGGTACTGATGATATTAAAGCACTTGAAGATATGAAAAAACAACTTGAAAATAGTATTTCAATGATGGAAGTTCCGGATTTTGATAAACCTCCGGAGAAAGCAGAAATGCTCCGTATTGATTCAGAGATGATACTTGCACAATTATCACAGGCATCCACACTTCCTCCTGATGCATTAGAAGCGATGCAACATATTCAAGCAAAAAAGGCCATAGGCATTGATGATGAACAGACTCAGAAGCTTGAAGATGAGATGCTTGATATTGAAAAACAATATCAAGAGGCCATGGAAACCGCAAATAAAGAGTTTGAAAAAAATCTTTCCCAGGTTGAAATCGATTTTAAAAATGGATATAGAATGGGCGCCCATTACATGGAAGAAGGGCTTTCACCGCATAAAATTTCTGTTGAAGAGATGAAAAACACTTTTCTTGAATCTGTTTCAAATAAAGAAAGTGTATCAAATAAGGACTGGGCATGCATTAATCTTGAAGGTGAAAATCTTGATGGTATTGATTTAAGCGGCGCATTTCTTGAGCAGGTAAATTTTAGGTGTGCAAGCCTTAGAGGTGCAAATCTGTCCAACAGTATAATGGCAAGGGCAAATCTTGAAGATGCAGATTTAACAGGGGCAAACCTTGAAGAGGCAAATATTGGGGCGATTCATGGATTACGGGCAAATTTTTCAAATGCTAATTTGAAGTTGGCAAAACTTTCAAAAAGTGATTTTACCGATGCAAATTTTTCAGGAGCTGATCTGGGTGAAATAGAATCACGCGAACTTATAATTTCCGGGGCTAATCTATCAGAAGTTAATATATCATCTGTATTTTTCCTTGAGACCAAAATGACAGGTGCAAAATTTTTAAATGCCAATATAAATCTATCCATGTTTATTAAACATGATATTGAAAAAGTTGATTTTTCAAGTGCTGTTTTAAACCGGTGTGCATTTATTGATATTCATTTTAACCATGTATGCTTTGACAAAGCAGATCTTTCAAATTGTGCTTTTGTAACATCTTCCCCTGAAAATTCCAGCA
Source organism: Desulfobacula sp. (assembly GCA_027858355.1). Next base: position 6,255 of record JAQICW010000008.1, on the reverse strand, counting down.
TGAACAATATTACATTTAAAGAGGCCTGTCTTTTTCAGACTAATATGCAGAATATGGTTATGAAAGAGGCTGATTTTTTTAAAGCAAATCTGGAAAAAGCATTTTTTTGGGGTGCTGATCTGACAAGTGCAAACCTGTCTGGTGTTAATGCAAAAAATGTACAGTTCAAGAAAGCAAAGCTTACTAATGCTAATTTGAATAATGCTAATCTATATCAAGGATCTTTAACCAAGGCTCATTTGGTAAACGCCTCATTTAAAAGTGCCAATTTGTGTCAGGCTGATTTTTTAAGATCAACCATAACAAATACGGATTTTTCAAAGGCAAATTTGGACATGACCCTGATTGAACACTGGAGGCCCGCATGACAGGCAAAGAGATTTCAGAAAAAATTAAGGCAGGTGAATTCTTTTTTGAGAAAGAAGATTTTTCAAATATGGACTGCCAGGGGGTTGACTTGTCAGGTGGTATTTTTATAGAAGTTAATTTTGATAATGCCAATTTCAGCAAAGCTAATCTGTCCGAAGCAGTATTTACTAAATGTACTATGAAAAGTACAATTTTTCTGCAGGCTGACTTGAAGCAAATTACTTTAGCTGACTGTGATCTTGAAAATGCTGATTTTAGGGAAACAAATAGCTATTTTGCTAAAATTATACAGACGAATATGAAGAATGCTGACTTTTCAAATGCTAAAATTAATACAGGTGTTTTTAATGATACTGATCTGACTAATGCAATTTTGAAAGAAATAACGATTGATAAAACCATATTAAATAATTGCCGAATACAAAAGGCGAATTTTTCACGAGCTAATCTTTATAAGGCAATATTTATCCAATGCAGCTTTGAAGACAATATTTATAAAGATATAACGATTCATCTGTCACTTTTTAATGGGTCATCATTTGAAAATTCCGATTTCAGCAACACTGATTTAACCCAAGTACAGTTCATGGAGTGTAACCTCAATGGTTGTAACTTTTCTAATACGAAATTCAAACAAGCGGGTTTTAATCAAGCTTCGTTGGAAGCTGCTAAATTTGATAATGCTTATCTTGAACTTGCTTTTTTTTATAAGGCAAACGTTTCAGGTTCGAGTTTTAAAAACGCTGATTTGAAACGTGCCAATATGCAGTATGCCAATTTTGATAATTGTAATCTGGAATCTGTTAATCTGTATCAAGCACAAATGGAGGGCATTCAGGCCAGCAAATCTGTTTTTGCAGGAGCGAATTTAACCTATGCAGACCTTTCCCATGCCCAGATAGTAAATTCGGATTTTTCCAATACAAGCATGTTGCTGACGGATTTACATGAAGCAAATGATGAAAATACAAAATGGACTGGATCTACAAAATCTCTTGCAAGAGGAACCAATGATAAACGTTTAAAAGCAGAAAAATGGGAGAAAAAATGAGTGTTACTTCAGCTAAGATAATGCCGATAACTTCAATGACTAAGTCTGAAAGAATAGACCGGTCTGATATTAGAAACGGTGTGGTTGTCACGATTGAATCTGATCATATAATTGTTGATATCTCCGGGAAGAAAGAGACGGCAAAAAAAGCATTTTCCTGCTTTATTGAGCCCCAACCCAATGACCGGGTAATTTGTTCAAGAGATGAAAACCGGGTATTTTATATACTGGGTATTATTGAAAGGAAAGATCAGCAAAAAGTGACCATCTCCTATCCTTCGGATGCAAATATAATATCTCAAAAAGGGGATATTAATCTCAGGTCTCAAAAAGCGGTTTCACTGATGTCTGAAAAATTGAACTTTTTTTCAAAAACAACGCTTCACAAAAGTCAGGAAGCCGTTGTTTCTTTTGATGAGATTACGGCAACAGGCACGACCCTGCACGCAGGCTATAAAACCGTAAGGCTCATAAGCAACCTGATAAATACTATGGCAAGACAGGTGATTGATACATTTCAAGGGTATATCAGGAATACCGATGGCAATGATCAGATAAGGGCCGGACAACTCACAAGACGCGCTGATACCTTATATTCCATGGATTCAAAATATACTGTAATGGTCAGTAAAAAAGATACAAAAATTGATGGCGAACGAATTCACATGGGATGATTTGTCTAAAATTTATAAAGAGGAGATAGTTATGTTTCAAAATTGTTCAATGCCGGGTATGGATTTTGCTTTTCCGGATACCTGCGTGACCCCCGGGGTTATTGCCGGAGCACCCGGACCCATTCCATACCCTAATTTAGCCATACATGCCATGGCGGTTCCCTCGCAAGTTAAAGTTTTAATCATGTGCATGCCGGCGCATAATATTGCCACAATAATTCCCGCAACAAATGGAGATCAAGCCGGGTGCAGTCCTGGTGGCGTTGCTTCGGGAATAATGATGGGACCTTCAACAAAAACAAGATGCAGTGTAAAAGTTCTTGAAGGAGGTCTTCCTGTAACACGAATGCTTGATAATGATGTTCAGAATTTAACCAATGCCCCAACAGGAATGAGCCTGGTTCCAGGCCAATTCAAAGTGCTGACTCTTACATAAGTGGAATAATGGACATTAATTTATTGGAGTAATAATGACTAAAGAAAAGCAAGAGACTAATGCTCAGAAAGATAATGATCAGAAAGATAATGCTCAGAAACCCGAGATACAGTTCCATGTTCCACCGGATCTTGAATATGTGTACCGTGATATATTTAATGTATATGCCGGTGTGGGGGATGTAACTATAGAATTTGGAAATCATCATAAAGCCATGCCTGAGCACGCAAGTATTTCAAACCGAATCGTCATGTCCGTGGGTAATGCCTATTTACTTGTTCAAACACTTCAGCAAGCCTTGCAGAAAGCACAGGCAGCGCTGCAGCACAATCTTTCAAAGCAAAAGGGAGAATAAAATGAGTTGTGCACAACTTCCATATAAAATCCTGGCCCTTGGGCCATTTGCCCCTGTGCCTGAAGAAAAATTTAAACCAGATTTTGTTGAAGTTGATCTCTATTCAATTGATGAAGCAATTGAAAAATTGTCACCCGTTCTTTATATACCGTTGCCGCTGGATATTTGCCCTGACGGCGCAGTCTCCTTAAAATTCAAAAGAATAAAAGATTTCAAGCCTGAATCCATAATAAAAAATAATTCATATATGGCATCACTATCAAAAACAAAGGCAGCATCACAGATTACGGCTCAAAAAAATAAACCTGCTCAATCTAGCAAAGAAGAAAAAAGCAAAATAGATGACATCCTGTCCATGGTTGCAAGTTCTGAAATTGTAACGGATACTTCATCGGATAGTTTGTTGAAGAAAAATCAGACAGATTCTGATGCCTCTTCCATTATCCGGGAAATTTTTTCAAACAGGGAATTTCAAAAAACCGAATCTGCATGGAAAGGACTTCGGAATTTGGTAAAAAAGGCAGATATAAAAGGTTTTGAAAAGATACGTGTCAGCATATCTTCTGTATCCCATAACAGCCTTGAGACTGTTTTAGATGAGATAGCATCACTCCCGTATGATGAGATTCCAAACCTTGTTCTGATTGACCTTGGTTTTGATAATACCATGCCGTCTATTGAACTTTTGGAAAAAGTGGCTCAATTCACAGACACAATGCTTTTGCCTGCCTGTGTATGGATAAAACCCGAATTCTTCAGAATAGAAAACTTCAATCAAATCCACAAAATTCCATATATAAAAAATCATCTTGACGATGTTTCATATGCAAAATTTAAAAAGCTCAAAACACTTCCAGGTGCTGCATGGTTACTTGTAAACTGCAATAGCTTTGCAGTAAGGCCTGCCCATGATTTTGAAGAACAACCCCTTTTTGTCTCCCCTGTATGGGCCATTGGAACCTTATGCGCCATGTCGGTTAACAATGCAGGCTGGCCCACGGGATTTACAAGATATAATACAAATCGTATTGAGGATCTTGCCATGGTTGATTGTGATGGGAAAAGCACGGCTTCCACCCAGGCTCTTTTTTCTGAAGACAGAATTATGCAACTTGTTGAAGCAGGGATCACGCCTGTTGTGGGAATGAGGAACAAGGATGTGGTATTTATCCCCAAAGAGTCTTCGCTTGCCGGTGATTCCATAAAGTTTCAATTGTTTTTCAACCGCATTATTGAATCTCTCATTGATATCCGGGAAAAAAGCATATCCGGTAACAGGCCGGAAGATGAAATCAAGACAGCTCTGACAGAATTATTCAAACAAACCGGGTATACTCCGCCGGATGATATTTTAGTTATAGATAACAGCAATGCTTTAGACGATCAAAAAATATTTAACATATCTTTTATACCACCTGAATCTCTTATCGCAGGTCCCGGTAAAATAGAATTTTCTTTTGCATGGTAATTTTGAAGATATAAAATAAATAGGAAATTTAATGTTTTTAACACTAATTAACTAGCGGCTTGAAATCAATGGTTGTTTAGTATATTTTTTTACTATTATAACAAACGATGCTATAAAAATCGGATTTATTAATGAAAATCATTATCCGATCTGTTCTTATTTTTTATTGGCTCTTTTAAGTCTGCCTTTGCAGGATCAAAAAATGCTTTTGACTGATCAAGCTATTTTGAAAATTTTAGAGGATACAGGATTGGTGATTCAGGGCCATCGTTTTTTGGACTTTATTCTCTATATTTTTAAACTTTACTTTAGGATAACGTATGAATCATATAAGGATTGCATCAGAAAAAGATCACGATAAGATAACTAATCTTCGATTGACAGAATTCAGTAGATCAAAAGATTTCAAATTGTTAAAACCTGAACTTTTAAAATGGAACGAAATTGATGATAATAATTATGTTATTGAGGTATTACATAAAGGGAATGAAGTTATAGCAACAATTCGTGTAATCCCAGTTTTTAACAAAAAAAAAGCTACCCATGTCCTTGAATGTGATCTCCCGGTTGAAATTAGTTTTCCTGCTCTTGTTTTTAATAGTGCTGTAACAAAAAAATCCTATCAGGGAAAAGGCCTAAATCAAATTTTAAGATATTATTGCTTAATAGCTGCAAGAGATAATGATATTAATACTGTGATGAGCCCTATTTACCAGACAGCACCAAGAATAAAATTTATGAAAAAACTGGGATATCAATGCCATACTCTTTCTCATTCATGGCAAACGAAACTGTTTCCAAACAGTCCCCGAGAACTGGCTGTTCTAAATCGTAATCAATTTAGTAATGCAATAAAAATTATTGAAAAATCTATTCCGCAACTTATTAAAAATTACCCCTGGTATGGAGCGCCGATTACTTTTTAACGTTCATTTCTTTATAAATATCATCAGCTGCACTTAAAATATCAATTGAAGGATTATAACCAACAATGGTAGCAGCTTCGGTATTCAACGATATAGAAAACGACTTTCCGACATCCATGGGCAACAAGGCAGGATCTGTCCCATTCAGAATTTTGACAACATATTCTGCACATTGTTTTCCAAACTGTTCCTTATTCCTTCCAATGCCCATAACAAGCCCTTTTTTAATATAGACAGGATCGCCTGCACTTGGGATACTGTTTGTTTTAAAATTTTCAAAAAATAAGTCAAAATTTATATTAAATGTCTTTGATACCTGGACATAAAAGACATCAACTTTTGGAATAACATAATCAAGTGCTTCTTTAATATTTTTTCTAGTTATTTCTAAAGGGTATGCTTTACCTTGATTGTCCCGCAGGGGAAATCCCTTGTAAATGAAATCAAATCCTGATGTTTTAGCAGTCTCTGTTACCTGTTTAATCGCACCTTCATGACTGGGAGATCCTTTCAGATATATCATTCCTATTTTTTTAAACCCAATTAACTCATGAAGCAGATTTATTCCAATTGTAACATAATTCCTTGTTTCCACACCTGTGTAATTTGCATTGGAAGTTTTCCAGTCTGTTACAATTCCAGAATATTCCGGTGTACCAAGATCTGTAAATACAATAGGAATATTTTTTATGTTCTTAATTACTCTTTTTGTTGCCTGGGTACCAATGGAAAAAATGATGTCTATATCATTACTATTTTTAAGTTTTTCAATATATATATCCAAAGCTTTTAAATCTCCCTTGGCATTATACTGTATTATATCAACTTTATCTTTGTAACCTGATTTTATTATGCCGTTTTCAAATCCTTTTAAAGACTTGACATATGGGATAAACTTCTGATGTTGAATTGATAAAACTTTATATTTTTTTTCGCCGGCAAATGTAAAACATGCATTAAAAAAAATCATCAAACA
>JAQICW010000745.1 GCA_027858355.1 Desulfobacula sp. | reverse complement strand
GAACAGAAGAGTTGCACATCGAAAGTGACGTCCGGAAACAGGTTGAAGATGCGCTACAGATTAGCGAAGAACGGCTTGACCTTGCTATCAAGGGAGCCAGGATTGGACTATGGGACTGGAATGTTCAAACAGGTGCAATAGTTTTCAATGAGCGATGGGCCAATATTGTAGGATATACCTTGGAAGAGTTATCCCCCATCAGCATAAATACATGGATTGATTTGTGTCATCCCGATGATCTTGAAAAATCCAGCAAGCTGTTGGAGGAACATTTTGCAGGAAAAACTGATTATTATATTTGTGAAGCCAGGATGAGACACAAAGAAGGTCATTGGGTGTGGGTAATAGATAGGGGAAAAGTTTTTGAGTGGAACAAAGATAGAAAACCGTTAAGGGCAACAGGAACTCATATAGACATCTCCGAGAACAAGCAGACTGAGGAGGAAATCCGCAGGTTGAACAACGAGCTTGAACAGCGGGTGATTGAGCGCACAGCTCAGTTGGAATCCGCCAACAAAGAACTGGATGCGTTTTGTTATTCTGTATCACACGATCTGCGCGCCCCGTTGAGGCATATGGATGGTTTTGTTAATCTCCTGGTAACACGCTGCCGGGACAGCCTGAACGAAAAAGGGCTGCACTATGTGGACATCATTGCTTCTTCAGCCCGGCAGATGGGTGTACTCATTGACGACCTGTTGCAGTTCTCACGAACCGGACGGATGGAGATACGTCAGGAAAAAATGGATATGAACCGGGCCGTTAAAGAAACATTGACCCTGTTAAAGGACAGCTATACCGGCCGCAGTATTGAATGGGTCATTGCCGACCTACCTGACGTACGAGGCGATTACGCCCTGATCCGTCAGATCTGGGCCAACCTGCTTGAAAATGCAGTCAAATATACTCGGCCAAGACAGGATGCGAGAATTGAAGTCTGTTCTTATGAAGAAAAAGGGGAATGCATATTCTTTGTCTCAGATAACGGAGTGGGATTTGATATGCAGTACGTCCATAAACTCTTTGGGGTATTTCAACGTCTGCACTCGCAGGAAGAATTCGAGGGAACCGGAATCGGTCTGGCAACCGTGCAGCGCATTGTTAAGCGTCATGGTGGTCGGATCTGGGCTGAGGCAGAATTGAATCAAGGTGCCAGGTTCTATTTCTCATTACCAAAATAAAAGGAGAATCATATGTCTGAAATAAGGCCAATCTTGTTTGCAGAGGACAGTCTCAGTGATGCCGAATTGACACTTGAAGCTTTGGCAGATAATAATCTGGCAAACCGGGTGATTCATGTAAAAGACGGTGTTGAAGCCATGGAGTATCTGAGCTGCAAAGGAAAATACAGTAAACGCAGCCCCTGCAATCCGGCTGTTGCTATCCTGGATATTAAAATGCCGCGCATGGATGGGATTGAGGTGCTGAGTGCCATTCGTTCTGATCCAAAATTTAAAACGATTCCAGTGGTAATGTTGACTTCTTCACGGGAAGAACAGGATCTGATCCAGAGTTATGAATTAGGGATTAATGCATATGTGGTCAAACCGGTTAATTTTACCGAATTTGTCAAGGCGGTGAAAATACTCGGTGGTTTCTGGGCAGTGTTGAATGAACTCCCTCCAGAAGGAGCAATTACAAATGAGCCATGAAAATGATAATACCAGATCCATACGGATTCTGCATATAGAAGATTCACCAATGGATGCGGAAATCATCCGAGAACGGCTGGCAGATGCCGGCTATACAATAAAGGTGGACTGGGCAGCCAATGAACAGGAGTTTACCGCTTTTCTGCAGGACGGTAAATATGACCTCATTCTGGCAGACTATAATATTCCAGGTTTTGAAGCCCCTGCCGCACTTTTGCAGGTTCAAACCTTCTATCCTGATGTGCCATTCATTTGTATCTCCGGGGCCATTGGTGAAGAAAAGGCTGTTGAGCTTCTTAAACTGGGCGCCACTGACTATGTTTCAAAAGGTAAACTTGATAGATTGACCCTGGCATTACAGCGTGCGCTAAATGAGGTGAGTGAACGTAATAAAAATCGGTTGGCCGAGGAAGCAAAGAGGGAGAGTGAAAAAAAACTGAGACAGAGCCGTGATCTCCTTGTGAATCTTGCCCGTCTGGTACCGGGTGTAATTTACCAGTATCGTCTCAATCCGGATGGCAGCTCTGCCTTTCCCTGGTCGAGCCCTGGTATGAATGATATCTACGAGGTTACGCCCGAAGAAGTGAAGGAAGATGCTACGCCTGTATTTGGGCACCTGCACCCTGAAGACTTGGAGATGGTTAGCAATGCAATTCAAGAATCAGCAAGGACATTGAACACTTTTTATTGCGAATTCCGAGTGATCCTTCCACGCCAGGGATTGCGATGGCGTGGGTCCCAGGCTCAGCCAGAACGAACAGAAGATGGGGGGACACTTTGGCATGGAATTATCTCGGATATCACCGAGCGCAAGCAAATGGAGGAACAAACTAAAAAACTTGAATCCAGACTCCAACAAGCCCAGAAAATGGAATCCATCGGCACCCTTGCAGGTGGTATTGCCCACGATTTTAACAATATACTTTCTCCCATTGTGGGTTATACGGAGATGCTGTTAGAGGATGTATCTGAAGACAGTCCATTTAAGAATAGTCTTAACCAGATCTATACCAGTGCCTTGAGAGCCCAGAGCCTGGTAAAACAGATACTTACATTTTCTCGTCAAGAGAGCAGTGAATTGATGCTGATGAAAATGCAGCCTATTGTCAAGGAAGCATTGAAACTCATCAGGTCTACAATACCCACCACTATTGATATTAAACAGGATATCTATTCTGACTGTGGAGTAATCAAAGCTGATCCCACACAAATTCATCAGATTGTAATGAATCTTACCACCAATGCCTATCATGCCATGGAAGAAACAGGCGGGGAACTGAAAGTAAGCCTCAAAGAAATCGAGTTAGGTGAGTACGACATAATCACTCCTGATATGACACCCGGAGTTTATGCCTGTCTGACAGTGGCTGATACAGGGGTTGGTATGGATAAAAGCTTAACAGATAAAATCTTTGACCCGTTCTTTACTACAAAAGCATTAGGAAAAGGCACTGGAATGGGGCTTTCAGTGGTTCATGGTATTGTTACTGCTATGGGGGGCGCTATCTATGTATATAGTGAACATGGAGAAGGAACACGATTTAATGTTTATCTTCCCGTGGAAAAGAGTCTTTCTGAAAAAAAAATCACTCATTCAACAGCGCCAATTAGGGGTGGCACTGAACACATTCTTTTTGTGGATGATGAAGAATTGATCCTTCAAATGGAAAAACTGATGCTGGAACGTTTGGGGTATCAGGTCACTTCACGTACAAGCAGCCTTGAAGCGCTTGAAGCGTTTCAGAAAAAACCGGACAAATTTGACATGGTTATTACTGATATGGCAATGCCGAATATGTCTGGGGATAAACTATCAGTTGAACTGACTAAAAGACGCCCTGACATTCCAGAATTGCTTTGCACAGGGTTCAGTGAAAAAATGTCTGAAGAAAAAGCGGCATCTTTGGGCATTAAGGGCTTTTTATTGAAGCCGATAATAATGAAGGATCTTGCTCATAAGATACGTGAAGTGCTGGATAAAAAATAAAACCCCATACTGTGTCTATAACCGGGTTCTATTTCCCTACCAAAGGTAGGTGATTACTGGCATTTCAAGCCATTAGTGGCAATATTTGAGGGGAATTGAACTTTATCCAATCTCTTGGTTTTTTACTTCGAGTGATTTTTCAGAAAATTATTTTTTTAATCTGAAAGGATTGACCAATATGTCTAAAAAAATTTTCTTAATAACGATTTTAATAGGATTATATTTTACAACTTTTGTCAATTATCTTCTTTTTCACAGCCTGGCTGAAATATTCAGCATTGTGGTGGCATGTTCCTTTTTCATGATTACCTGGAATTCGAAACAATATATTAAAAATCAATATATTCTATTTATCGGTATTGCCTATTTGTTTATTGCACTGTTGGACCTTCTTCATACTTTAGCATATAAAGGTATGCCTATTTTTACTGATTATGATTATTACGCAAACCAATTATGGATAGGTGCGAGGTACTTGGAAAGCATAACACTCATCCTGGCATTCTATTTCATGGACTCGGATAAAAATTACAAATCAGAATTAATATTCATGACCTACGCTATCATGACAACATTAATTGTCTTGACCATATTTGTGTGGAAAGTTTTTCCAGTCTGTTTCATAGATGGCATTGGGCTTACTCCCTTTAAGAAAATCAGTGAATATATTATCTGTACAATTTTATTGAGCGGGATATACCTTCTCTACAAAAACAAAAAAAGATTTGAACCGGTAATATATAGAAATTTGCTTATTTCTATTATATTCACCATCATATCAGAGCTGGCTTTCACATTTTATATCAGCAACTATGGATTTTCAAATTTGGTTGGTCATTATTTCAAACTTTTTTCATTTTATCTGATATACAAAGCAATTATTGAGACTGGAATAAAGCAGCCATATGACTTTATTTTCAAAGAGCTTGACACCACTAACAAAAATTTGAAAGACGAAATTTATGCCCGAACAAAAATCGAAAAAGAACGTGAAAGTATAATTGTAAAACTTCAAAATTCATTAGCTGAAATTAAAACCCTCAGCGGCCTTTTACCCATTTGTGCATCCTGTAAAAAGATCCGAGATGACAAAGGATATTGGAACCAGATAGAAGGATATATCCAAAAACATTCAGATGCACAATTCAGTCATGGTATGTGTCCTGAATGTTCAGATGAACTTTATGGCAAAGAAGACTGGTATATAGAAATGAAAAACGAGGAAAAG
>JAQICW010000741.1 GCA_027858355.1 Desulfobacula sp. | reverse complement strand
TTGTCCTGTCTGTTCCGGGAACAGGGTATTTTCTGATGATGAATGCTCAGAATGCCATTCTTAAAGAAAAGCAGAACAAATTGTTTGCCCTGGCAAAGCTTATGGACCAACGGCTTGAGAAGAGTTTTGATGAAATCCTGTCGGAATCTGGCAGCCTTGATGCCCCCCGGCTCCAAAAAATTGCCGTGTTAAATTCCATCCTGAAAGCAGATACAGATGCCATTGCAGATGCGGAACCCGGAATCGGGGTGGGGTATTATTCAAGACAATTGGATGCCATTATCACCTATGGACCCAGCAAGGAGCTGGGGCATAAAGTCGGGCAATCCATCTCACAAACCCATCAGGGCCGAAAGGTGATGGAGACAGGGCTAAAAATGGTTCAAACTGCGGTGCTGGTGCGGGGAAATATCATGAACTGCATGTATCCTGTGATACGGGACAAGGAGACCATCGGGTATATCTGGGCCAACGAACTGGTGGAGGACATCAACCGCCAGACTGAAAAATTAAGAAATAAATTTTACGCGATCATTTTTACGGGTGTGTTTATTTCGTTTGTGGCCAGCATATTAATTGCCGGGTCTGTTGCAAACAAGGTAAAACGGGTGAAAAACGGGTTAAAGGCGATTCAGGAGGATTTGGATTACAGGATTATTCCACGGAAAGGCGAAATCGGAGAAATCATCACGGCTATTAACGAGATGGCAGCAGCCCTTTCAAAAAGAAAGAAACTCGAAGAACAGATGCAAAAGGCCGACAAAATGGCAGCCTTAGGAGAAGTGGCTGCAGGGGTTGCCCATGAGATAAGAAATCCCTTAACTGCCATCCGGGGATTTATTCAGCTCATTGAAGAGAACACGGACAACCATGGCAAAAACAATGAATACGCCTCCATTGCCATCTTTGAAGTGGATCGTCTCAACAAGATCGTTGAGGAACTCTTGTATTATGCCAGACCCTCAGAACCCCGGAAGGTTCATCTGGACATCAACAGCCTGCTGGACAGCGTCCTGACCCTCCTGCACTTTAAATTTGAAAAACAGGGGGTGGTGGTTGAAAAAAAATTTCTTGACCCCCTGCCAGATATCCCCATTGATGAAGAACAGATTCGCCAGGTTTTTATCAACCTGATCATCAATGCCGCCCAGGCCATGGAGAACGGGGGAAAACTTCTGATCACCACAGAGACCACGGCGGATGATTTTGTAAGGGTTCACATTGAAGACAGCGGCCCTGGCATTGAACAAGAGAATATCAAACGGCTTTCCGACCCGTTTTTCACAACCCGGGAAAACGGAACCGGTCTTGGGCTTGCCGTGGTGCAACGGATCATAGACATGCACAACGGGTTCATGGAAGTTGCGGTCTCCAGGTTCAACGGGGCAAAGATAACCCTGAATCTGCCGATGACGAAAAGGGAAACCAATGGCTAATAGAAGAATATTAGTTGCAGATGATGAGCACAATGTCAGGCGCCTTCTCAAGGAAATCCTCACCGCAGAAGGGTACCATGTGACGCTGGTTGAAAACGGGAAACTGGCCATTGAGCACATGGCAGCTACAGGTGTGGATCTGTTGTTCATGGACATACGAATGCCGGTGATGGACGGGCTTACGGCCATTAAAATCATCAGTAAACAATATCCCGACGTTCCCGTGATCATGATGACGGCCTTTGCCGGTGTGGACACGGCAGTTGAGGCCATGAAGCTGGGCGCCTACAACTATATTTCCAAACCCTTTAATAATTCAGAGATACGGCTGAGCGTAAAAAAAGCCATGGAGATAAAGGAGTTGAACGAAGAGGTTCAGCTGCTTCGGAAAGAGGTGAAGAACCGTTTTTGCATCAACAATATCATTGGCAAGTCCGAAAAAATGCAGACGGTTTTTAAAATGATCGGAAAAATTTCCCAGACCAATGCAACGGTTCTGATCCAGGGGGAAACCGGCACTGGAAAAGAGCTGGTGGCCAAGGCCATTCACTATAACAGCCAATACAATACCGGTAAATTTGTCGGGATAAATTGTGCATCCATTCCGGAAGGCTTGATCGAAAGTGAATTCTTCGGTCATGAAAAGGGGGCTTTCACCTGCGCCGTAGCCAACAAGATCGGAAAGTTTGAATATGCCGACAATGGCACCCTGTTTCTGGATGAAATCGGCGAGATGATGCCCCATTTCCAGGCCAATCTTCTCAAGGTTATCCAGGATAAGCAGTTCCAGCGGTTGGGGGGGCTTGAAACCATTACCACCAATGTTCGTATTATTGCCGCAACCAACCGGGACCTGGAAGAACTCCTGAAAAACGGGGGTTTCAGGGAAGATCTCTATTATCGGCTCAATGTCATCCAGATCAACATCCCCCCCCTTCGTGAGCGAAAGGAGGATATTGCCCTCCTGGTGGAGTATTTTCTGAATAAGTATGCCAAAGTGGATGGCATTCCCCGGAAATTCATCGCTCCCAAGGCCATGAACCTTTTGTGTGAATACAATTGGACCGGAAATGTCCGGGAACTTGAAAATCAGATTGAACGGGCAGTTGTAATGGCCCGGGGGCCTTTGATCATGCCCGAAGACCTCTCTCTTACTCCCCCTCCCCCTGATTTGCTTCCCAGTGTTGACAGGGGCCCGGGGCAATCCTTAAAAGAGATTCTCAGGGAGGTGGAGAAAAGCATTATTGTAAGGGCCTTGGACGAGAACAGGTGGAACCGCATTAAAACAGCCAGTGCGCTTCAAATGAGCAGAAAGGCGCTTTTCTACAAGATAGATGCCTATGGTCTGGCACCAAAGGACGGTTAGTTCCATGTGTAAACTTTACCCATTTTATCAAATTTTTACCCTTATTATTGTTTAAAACAACCGCATCAAACGCCTCTGAAGGGGAGATTGCCCAACTATAAAACTGGCATGATCTTTGCTACTTAACTTTCCCAAGGATTAATTTTTAATCTTTTAACACTATAAGCGCTTATACAATTTGCAAGGTACTTGCAAGAAAAGACAGGCTGGAGATATGCCCGGACTTTTTGCCCGGGCTGATGATCATTTGATTACATAAAACATCAACCTTAACAATTAGGAGGTTCTCGTGATAAAGGCGTTAGCTGGATTTTTCAGTAAACTGGTTAGAAAATGGCTGCCGGATGCTTTTTTATTTGCCGTTATTCTTACTTTTGTGGTGTTCCTTTTCGGGATTATTTTTAAAGGTCAGTCACCCATTGATATGGTGAACTTCTGGGGCCAGGGATTCTGGAAACTTTTGGCCTTTGCCATGCAGATGGTTCTGGTCCTGGTTACCGGCCACACCCTGGCAAAAACAAAGGTGGTGGAGTCGGTATTAAGCGCCATATCAAGCCTTGCCAAGTCGTCTTCCCAGGCAATCATTGTGACCACGGTGGTTGCCCTCATCGCCTGCTGGATTAACTGGGGATTTGGTCTGATTGTAGGGGCCCTTCTTGCTAGGCAGATGGCAAAAAAAATAAAAGGTATCCACTATGGACTGCTTGTGGCATCAGCCTACTCAGGATTCCTTATCTGGCATGCCGGGCTTTCAGGGTCCATTCCCCTTAAGATTGCCCAGGTCTCCAAGAATTTTATGTCTGCGATTACCGGCGGTGAAGTCATTCCTGTGACAGAAACCGTATTTGCATGGCAGAATCTTCTGATCTGTGCGATTCTCATCCTCACCCTTCCTGTCATCAATATGATGATGGCCCCGGACCCAGGCGACATTGTTGAAATAGATCCTTTATTGCTTGAGGAAAGTGCCCAGGGGCAGTCCAGGACAAAAGGAACAACGCCGGCTGAAAAGATGGAAAACAGCATGGTTATCTCCATGCTTCTGGGGCTGTTTGGGTTTGCCTATATTGTCTACTATTTTATCACCGGCGGTACATTGGGACTGAACAGTGTGAACATGATTTTTTTGTTTGCCGGTATTGTTCTCCACGGAACACCGGCCAATTTTTTAAAGGCGGCCAATGAGGCCATTAAAAACGTCGGCGGCATTGTACTCCAGTTTCCCCTTTATGCCGGCATAATGGGCATGATGGTTCATTCGGGTCTTGCTTCCTCCATCAGCCAGTGGTTTGTCCAGGTTTCAACTCCCATGACCTTTCCTTTTTTTGCATTCCTAAGTGCCGGCATAGTCAACTTCTTTGTGCCGTCGGGAGGGGGACAATGGGCAGTTCAGGGGCCCATTATCATGCCTGCGGCAAAGGCCATTGGGGTTCCACTTGGCAAGGCAGCCATGGCCATCGCCTGGGGAGATGCATGGACAAACATGATTCAGCCCTTTTGGGCACTTCCTCTGCTGGGGATTGCAGGTCTCGGTATCCGTGATATAATGGGCTATTGTGTTGTCGCCCTTCTCTGGAGCGGCGTTGTGATCTCGCTTGTATTGCTGTTTCTCTAAACGAAACAACGCTGTTAAAGCGGTTAAAGACGATGAAAGGGACAAAGGTCCCTTTCATCTTTTTTGAAAAGCATTGGAAAAAGTTCCTTTGGTAGGGATATGATCTTCACAAATGCCGGCATAAGCCCGGTAGGCCCTACCCCGGTCCTGGTCCCTCAAAATCTTAAGGAATTTATCCATGCTTTATATACCTGAACAACTCCAGCAGAAAAAGAGAAGGCGGATCATAACCTTAAGGTCACACGTAGGGCGGAGGGCTTTTTTAATGCTGTAACTGTGAGCAGTCAAAGACCTGACAAAGGAAAAATCAATTAGAGATATAATCATCTTTGTATACCCGCCCTGGATATCGCCATTGGGCATGATTTTTACAAACTGCTTTTTAAACTGATAATTTGAAAGAAGAGAAAGACACTGGAGATGTTTATGACCCTTTTTACGTGTGACCTTCAGGTTAGACGTTCCTTTTGTCTCCCCAACACGTATCCAGTTGGCAGCTTTATAACAGGTCCTCTTGAACCGATCCTGTTCAACAAAAGTCTCCAACATATATAAAGGATAGTGATAAATTTTGAGCCAGTCAGAAGATATCCTTTTAATATTCAGCGCCAGAACCTTACTATCTAAGCATTTCACTGTCACCCAGGGTAACACTAAGATGTGCCGATTATGCTCCGCTGAACATAATCGACACAGTAAGATCGCTCAGTATGGATGGAATAATGTTTCAGCCGCGTGACATCCCTGACTTCATCAAGTAAGCGCTTATTTTTTGAACTTGACATTTTCTTTCTCTCTATGATAGAGAATTATTTATAAAAACTTTACCTGATAATAGCCTTTTTTTCAACTTACGTGTGACCTTCAGGTTATCAGAGAAAATTGACCTGATAATAAATGGTTATGTGTTCGTAAAATTTCACATTTTATGATACTCAAAAACACCAATGGAGGTATTCTTATGAGTTTAACAGAGACAATTATTAAAGATGTACAAGCATTGTCAGAATCTAAACAGGTAGAAGTTCTTGATTTTGTACAATATCTTCGCTCAAAGGCAGAAAAACAGGAGATAAAAAATTGGGCAGATTTTTCCTTATCTTCTGCGATACGAGGGATGGATGACGAACAAGCTCCGTATTCGCTCAATGATATTAAGGAATCATTTTCATGATTACCGAAGCCCAGATTGTACTTTTCAGATTTCCTCAAACAGATCAAATAGAAGCAAAACTTCGCCCTGCCCTATCACCCGTCAGGTTACCCTGAAAGGCGCAGTGAACATTCCTTTGCATATGCTGCCCATTGTTCGTGTTTCACCACCGTCGGCAACAGCCGGGGATGCCTGGACCTTGGTGACCCGGTATGGTCCAAGCCGGGAGTTATTGCAAAAGTTGCCCAATGCATGCAAGGCAGATCTCCCCGGATAAGAACGTGAACTTTCACTACACAACCGCAGCATTTACCCTGTCTCCTGAATCCTGGGCTTTGTCATGTTGCACCCTGAAGGGCAG
>JAQICW010000717.1 GCA_027858355.1 Desulfobacula sp. | reverse complement strand
CTTTAAAAATATTCAAACAAAAGAACGCTTTTTCCAATACCAGCCCTTCTATTTCATCTTCTTTGTGTGATAGATCTGTTTTTGGGGTTTTAAGACCTGTAATATTAAAACTCTCCCCTTTTATGGTAAATCGATACTCATCTTCATTGATCTTACATAGCAGGTTAATCTGGGTAACATAAGCACCTTTCTTTAAAGCAGTGGTTCCTTCTTCAAGACCAGCCTGATCACCTTTTATGGTAATTTTTTCCTTTGATTTATCCCCTAATTTATTTTCAAGGACAATTGAATTACCAACTTCAAGTGTTACAATGTCCTTTGAATTTAAAAGAGATGATATATTCTGATCAGTTTCAATTAAAAACCAGATCCAGGTTAAATAATCATTTCCAAGAAATTTGTATTTATTATAAGCTGTTGCAATATCAAGCATGGGGTTTCCTCGAATATTTTAAAGGGACAAGTGTTTGAATCCTGTCTTTTTGCGGGTTTGAGAATTTTGACTTGGTTTCAACAATGGTATAGGGAAACAGCCGGATGGGTTTTAAATTAAAAGATTTTAAAAATATGGTTTCAAAAAATTCATTGGCTGCTTTTTGTGTGGTATAAAGGTATAGATTTTTTTCTTCATAATTCCACAAAATATCATACACATTGGGGATGGCTGGAATTTTATGCATTAAAATATCTATAACCAGTTCTTTTATTTCCGATTTTTCCTGTTTAGAAATAAAATCTCTTCCCGATTTTTCCTTTTTTTTTTCAATTTCAATGGCCATATATTTTTGAATCAGTTTGGCTGGGATTGATTTTTTATCAATTCTCAGGGAAAAAAGAAAATAAGTTCCAAACAAAAAGGAAAATTTATCAAAATCCGGATTATAAGGACTTTCTACTGGTGTCCACCCAGCTGAAATTTCAGCATAGTCACTTTCGATTTTTGGAATGGAATGTTTTATTAAACCATTTCGCACTTCTTCTGTTATAGAACCCTCAATTTTTCCATCAATATGATATCGGCTGACAGAATGTGTTGAAGAGATTAATCCCATACCTTTATCCTTGTTATAAATAGTTATTTTCATTAAAAATAATATATTTTTTGTAACAGGTCTTTCTATCACAGTTTAATGAAAATTAACAGAACTCTTCGTGCAATTTTTTATTCTTGCCATTTTTTTATTCTTGCCATATAGAAACAAGTCAGATAAATTTCTCATTTTTAAGAAAGGAGGCATATATGCCAGGCTTACTTCCAAATGTTGACCCTGATGGGCTTCTTGAATATTCAGTGGTTTTCACAGACCGCTCCCTTAACCATATGTCTCAGTCATTCCAAGGAGTGATGAAGGATATTTCCAGCACTTTTAAGAAAGTGTATAAATCCAAAGCCGTTGTAGTTGTTCCAGGTGGTGGAACTTATGCCATGGAAGCTGTGGCACGGCAATTTGCTACGGGAAAAAAATGTCTTGTTATTCGAAACGGTTGGTTTAGTTACCGCTGGACCCAGATTTTTGATATGGGTAATATCCCTTCAGAATCCATTGTATTAAAGGCTCGTCCAGTCGATGAAAGCAAGCATGCTGCTTTTGAGCCTGCTCCAATCAAAGAAGTGGTAGCAACTATCAAGACAGAAAAACCAGAAATTGTCTTTGCCCCCCATGTTGAAACTTCATCAGGTATTATGCTGCCTGATGATTACCTTCAGGCCGTTGCAGATGCCGTACATTCAATTGGCGGCCTATTTGTTTTAGACTGTGTTGCCTCGGGTACAATCTGGGTGGATATGGAAGTTAATGGTATTGATATCCTTATAACTGCGCCGCAAAAAGGATGGAGCGGATCTCCCTGTAGTGGTTTAGTGATGCTAAGTCCTGAAGCGCGAGAAAGAATAGAATCTACTGTCAGTACCAGTTATGCATGCGATTTG
Organism: Desulfobacula sp.; assembly: GCA_027858355.1. The sequence goes on along the minus strand of JAQICW010000717.1, from coordinate 12,559 downwards.
CTCAAGTGGTTTAAAATCATGGAGGCATATGAAAACGGGGGACATGCTTATCACGCAACAATGCCCACAGATGCCCTCAGAGGTTTCCGGAATGTTATGAAAGAAACAGAAAACTACGGTTTTGACCAGGCCCGGGCACAGCAACAAGAGCTTGGTGACAAAGTCAAGGCACTGCTCAAAAGCGAAGGCATCAAAATTGTTGCGGCAGAAGGATTTCAGGCCCCGGGTGTTATTGTTTGCTACACAGAAGATGTTGGCATACATACTGGTAAAAAATTTTTAGACATAGGAATACAGACCGCTGCCGGGGTTCCATTGATATGTGATGAGCCAGAAGGTTTTCAAACTTTTCGAATTGGGTTATTCGGCCTGGATAAATTGCAAAATATCGATCGTACTGTTAAAAAGCTTGACGAGGCTCTAAGCCAGGTCCTCTATGTTTTCTATCTTAAGTATTGAAATTCTTTAATTATTTACTTGTTCAGCGATTTATTATATGGTGCCTAGGATATTTTGTAAATTTACTTATTCTCATTAATATAAACGAGGTTAAAATTATGAAAAAGAGAATGCAGACTATAGACGGAAACACAGCAGCAACCCATGTGGCCTATGCCATGAGTGAAGTTGCCGCTATATATCCCATCACGCCTTCAAGCCCCCTGGGTGAAATTGCAGACAATTGGGCCTCAAAAGGCAGAAAAAATATATTCGGCCAGGTGTTGAACATAAAACAGATGCAGTCTGAAGCAGGGGCTGCAGGAGCTGTTCATGGTTCCCTTGCAGCAGGAGCCCTTACAACAACCTTTACAGCATCCCAGGGACTTTTGCTCAAGATACCCAATATGTATAAAATTGCCGGTGAGCTTCTGCCCAGTGTTTTCCATGTGACGGCACGTTCTCTTTCTGCACACGCTCTTTCCATTTTTGGCGATCATCAGGATGTCATGGCTGCCCGTCAGACTGGCTTTGCCATGTTATCCTCCAATTCAGTCCAGGAAGCCCAGGACATTGCCCTGGTTGCCCACCTTGCAACCATTGAAGCCCGGGTGCCTTTCATGCATTTCTATGATGGGTTCAGAACTTCCCATGAAATCCAGAAAATTGAAATGATTGAATATGAAGACATGGCAGGCCTGTTTAATTATAATGCCTTTAACGAATTTAAAAGCCGTTCCATAAATCCGGAACACCCTGATACCAGAGGAACGGCCCAGAACCCGGATATCTATTTCCAGGGCAGGGAAGCTGTTAATTCATATTATCTTAAAGTTCCAGGCATTGTAAAAGAGTATATGAAAAAGGTTGGCGAGCTGACGGGTCGGGAATATAATCTTTTTGATTATGTGGGAGACCCTGAAGCTGACAGGGTTATTGTTGCCATGGGTTCTGGCTGTGAAGCCATTGAAGAATCCATTAACCAGCTTAATACCCAGGGGGAGAGGCTCGGACTTATCAAAGTTCGTCTTTACAGACCTTTTGACAGGGAAAGTTTTTTCAGGGCTGTTCCGGCAACTGTTGAGACACTTACCGTTCTTGACAGGACCAAGGAACCGGGTGCTCTTGGCGAGCCTCTTTATACTGATGTTTGCACCGCATTCATGGAATACGGAGAACGGCCTAAAATTGTTGGTGGAAGATATGGTTTGTCTTCCAAGGAATTTAATCCAAATATGGTTAAGGCTGTTTTTGACAACATGAAATCCCTCCAGCCAAAAAATCATTTTACAGTGGGTATTGTTGACGATGTAACCCATACCTCCCTTGACGTGCAAACGGGTTTCCACCCTGCACCCCAGGGAACCATTGCCGCTAAATTCTGGGGCCTTGGAGCTGACGGAACAGTTGGTGCAAACCAGAGTGCTATTGCCATTATAGGTGACAATACGGATAAATATGCCCAGGGGTATTTTGCCTATGATTCAAAGAAATCAGGGGGGCTGACCGTATCCCATTTAAGATTCGGCGATATCCCCATCCAGTCAACCTACCAGATTGACAGTTCTGATTTTATCGCCTGTCATAAACCCAATTATGTGGAGCTTTATGATGTCCTAAAGGGAATTAAAGAAGGGGGAACCTTTCTTCTCAATTCACCCTGGTCTGTTAAAGACATGGAAAATTATATTCCCGGTGATGTCAGAAAAACTATTTATGATAAAAAACTCAAGTTTTTTAATATTGATGCCGTTAAAATTGCCGGTGAAGTGGGTCTGGGAGGCCGTATCAATATGATCATGCAGACCTGTTTTTTTAGCCTTGCCAATGTTCTTCCCGTTGAAAAAGCCATCAGTCTTTTAAAGGAAGATATAAAAGCCAAGTTTGGTAAAAAAGGTGAAAAAATTGTTTCAATGAATATTGAAGCCGTTGATAAAACCCTTGGTAACCTTGTTGAAGTCAAGGTTCCTAAAGTATGGAAAGATGGAGTAAGAGAAGAAAAGGCAGTTGAAACGGCCACCCCGTTTGTGGATAATGTCATGAAAAAAATCAATGCCCAGGGCGGAGATGACCTTCCCGTCAGTGCATTTTCACCAGATGGTGTTTTTGAACAGGCAACCAGTCAGTATGAAAAAAGAGGAGTTGCCATTGATGTACCGGAATGGATTCCTGAAAATTGCATTCAGTGTAACCAGTGTGCCTTTGTCTGCCCCCATGCAGCGATTATACCCATCGTTGCCACAGATAAGGAACTTGGCAATGCGCCTGAAAATTTTGTTACAATTGAGGGCAAAGGAAAGGGAATGGAGGCGTATAAGTTCAGAATGCAGGTTAATCCTCTGGATTGCCAGGGCTGTGGGAATTGCGCAGATATCTGTCCTGCCAAAACCATTGCCCTTGAGATGAAACCTTTGGCCAGCCAGCTTGAAATCCAGGTGGAGAATCATAAATTTTCTAAAACTATCCCATTTAAAACCGATATACTCAAAAGAGATACTGTTAAGGGAAGCCAGCTTTTTCAGCCCCTTCTTGAGTTCTCCGGCGCATGTGCAGGCTGTGGTGAAACACCCTATGCAAAACTTTTAACCCAGCTTTTTGGCGAAAGAATGACCATTGCCAATGCCACAGGATGTTCATCCATCTGGGGTGGATCTGCCCCGGCAATTCCATACTGCACTAATTCAGATGGGGAAGGTCCGGCATGGGCAAGCTCTTTGTTTGAAGATGCGGCAGAATACGGGTATGGCATGATGCTGGCAACCCAGACCCGTAGAAAAACCCTGGCAGCAAAAATTGAAAAAGCCCTTGAAACCCAGATATCCCAGGAAGTAAAAGATGCGTTAAAAGGCTGGATAGCAGGAAAAGATGATGCAGACGAGTCTAAAAAATATTCTTTTGCATTAAAAACACTACTAAAGGATGAAACCCACGGCATCTTAAAAGAGATTTACAATGAAAAAGATATATTTGTAAAAAAATCCCATTGGGTCTTTGGCGGTGACGGCTGGGCCTATGATATTGGGTTCGGCGGCCTGGATCATGTCCTTGCCTCGGGAGAGGATATCAATATCCTGGTCATGGATACGGAAGTTTATTCCAATACAGGCGGACAGTCTTCCAAGGCAACACCCACTGGCGCCATTGCAAAATATGCTGCCACGGGTAAAAAAATCGGTAAAAAAGACCTTGGCCGGATGATGATGAGTTATGGGTATGTCTATGTTGCATCCATTTCCATGGGAGCAAACAAGAACCAGACACTGAAAGCCTTTCTTGAGGCTGAAAAATATCCAGGGCCATCTTTGATCATATGTTATGCCCCGTGTATCAACCAGGGGATCAGAAAAGGCATGGGAAAATCCCAGTTTGAAGGGAAACTGGCCGTTGAATCAGGTTATTGGCCCCTCTACAGGTATAACCCTGAGTTGATTAAAGAAGGCAAGAATCCATTTGTTCTTGATTCAAAAGCACCGGATGGATCCATACAGGAATTCCTTGGCGGAGAAACAAGGTTTGCTGCCCTGGAAAAAAGTTTTCCTGAAGAGTCAAAACGGCTGAGGGCTAAAATGGAAGAAGAAGTAACAGATAAATACACCATGTTTAAAATGATGGCCCAGATCAGCAAAGAAGAATAATAGTATTTTAAACAAATACAAATCATTTAAAAGGGCCGGAATTTTAAATTCAGGCCCTTTTAAAGTTATATCGGCGATTTGTTTGAAAAATTATCTTTACTAAAACTCTTTGTTTGTATATTCTTCCAAAGAATTTTGTTGAATAGGTATTTACACAGGAAGAAAACATGAGAATATGCCGGAGCTGGAAAAGGGCTTATACAAAAAAAATTATTTTTATACTCTTTATAGTTGCTATTCTTTTTAATTGCTGCTTAAACATAGTTGTTGCTTCAAATTCAGATAAAAATACCAATACTTCCCTTTTAATAACCCTGCCCGACATTCAAGTTGTAAAAGGAGTGGTGGAAAAAGGAGATACAGCATCTTGTTTACTCAATAAATATCTTCCACTAAAAACCATATACGAGATAAGCCGTCGCAGTTCAGATATTTTCCCCTTTACACGTATCAGAGAAGGCCAGCCCTATAAAATTATTTTGCAGGAGAATCACCTAGTTGGTTTTGAATATGTAATTATTAAGAAAGACAGCATGTTTGTTCAAAAGGAAAACGACATATTTTCCATCAACCTATTGCCGATCCAATATGATGTAGCTCTTGAGGTGGTATCTTCTACCATTGCCACCTCCCTGTTTGAGGCAGTAAGAAAATCAGGGGAATTAAATGAACTGGCACAAAAATTGTCTGATATTTTTGCCTGGGACATTGATTTTCTCCGGAATCTCCAACCAGGAGACCGGTTCAAGGTTCTCGTGGAAAAACAATATCGGGATGGTACACTTTCAAGGTATGGTAAGATTCAAGCAGCTTTTTTTACCAATAACGGCACTCTCTTTAAAGCCTTTTTGCATACAACCGCCAATGGAGTGTCAAGATATTATGATGAGAATGGAAAATCACTTCAAAAGGCATTTTTAAAAGCACCCCTTGCGTTTTCACGAATTTCATCCAAATTTACCAAAAAAAGACTTCATCCTATTTTTAAAGAGTATCGGTCTCATCCTGGAGTGGACTATGCAGCCCCCAAAGGCACATCCATAAAAACAGTTGGGGATGGGGTCATCACGAAAATCGGCTACAACAGAGGGGGCATGGGGAATTATATTAATATTCGTCATTATAATGGATATACCACAAGTTATAATCACATGTCTAAATTTGCCAGGGGTATGAAAAAAAACAAAAAAGTATTTCAGGGAGATGTAATCGGATATGTTGGAAAGACAGGGTATGCCACGGGACCTCATCTTGATTTTCGAATGACGAAAAATGGAAAACTTGTGGATCCGCTCAAGCATCGGCCGCCATCGGCAAACCCCATCAAACCCGATGAAATGGAAGCGTTTATCGCAAGAACAATTGAATTATCCGCCAGAATCCTGACAGCCCAAAAACTGGGTTCCAGCGATAAAAAGTCAACATCGAAGATTAGGACAAAAATATGGCAAACCCGATTCGCTTAAAAGCAATCAATGGTCTTAAACCAGGAGATTCCTTTATATATCAAAGGCGGTTTACAAAAAAAGAAACCCTTTTATTCGGTGATATGACAAGGGATTACAATCCGGTTCATTATGATGAGCGCTGGACAAAGGAAAAAGGCTTTAAGGAGCTTATCTGCCACGGCCTTCTGGTCGGGTCAATGCTCTGCGAATTTGGCGGCCAGGTGGGCTGGCTTGCCACTGGCATGAATTTTAAGTTTATTTATCCTGTATATTTTGGAGATACCATCCAATGCAGTGTAACCATAACCAAAATCCAAAAAAATAGCCGGGCAGAAGCTGAAGCTGTTTTCATAAACCAGGATAAAATACAGGTTTGTTCTGCCCATATGACAGGCCGTCTGCCAATGGAAAAAGAAAAAGCCATCCTAAGAACCATGGTAAAAGAGGGTGATCCAACCAATCAACTGACAGAGGAAAGCTATCCCTTAAAGCCTTAAAGGGGAGGTCCTTACCCACTTCCTGCCTGCAATCATATAGACAAGAACGGAACCCAGAATCAGATATCCAAACATCTGGACATTTTTTGTTTTTAAAATAAAAGAAAGCATAAGGATAATTGATGCACTGAGCATAAAAAATACAGGTTTAGGGATCTGCTTGAGGATCACCCGTCCAAAATGGGCAAACAGGATATGACTCACCATTAAGCCGACAGAGACACAGGTCATTCCCCACAATATGCCTGGAGTTGCAATAAGAGAGGCACCAAGAACGATCAACGCTCCCGCAGGGCTTGGAAGTCCGTTGAATATACCCTCAGGAAGGTCGGTCCGCTTTTTATCTATCGAAATAAACCGGACAAGGCGAAATGCAACCCCAAGAATAAAGAGACCACCGACATACCAGGCTAATGAACCGCCTTTTTGCACAATCACATAGGCTGGTGCCAGCCCAAAGCTGACAAAATCAGCAATATCATCCAAATAAGGACCATATTTGGTTCCGCCATGCTTTAGAGCCATACGGCCATCAAACAAATCAAACAATTGCCCGACGATAATGATACAAATTGCCCAGGCAAAATAACGATTATAGGTCAGGATAAGGCTGGTCACACCACAAATAAAATTAAGTCCTGAAAGGATATCTGCATAGAGCCGGTTGGGGATAAATTTAAAGATCATAGATGCAGATGAAAGTATAATACAGGCTATGAGCACTTCATCAACAATGTTTATTAATCCCTGGTTTTTCTCCATCAATGCACATAAAATAACAAGGCCAAAGCAGATAATGGCCTTTATTTTTCCAAAATTATTGGCAGCTCCGGAAAATCTGATCCAGGTCAAAATCCGCCGGGCAAAAAACTGGCCAACAAATTCAATAACCACAAGGGTCCATACCAATTCTATTGATATAATTCCTGCATAGGCAAATCCAATCAAAGGTGGCAAATAGGTCAATTTGTCACACATGGGATCCAGCCATTCTCCCCAGAGGGACGAAAGATTGCATCCTCTTGCCACAACACCGTCAGCGCCATCAAGGATTGCTGCAAAGGTGAATATAAATATAGCAATGGATTGATAAGGGGTAAAAAAGTAAAGTATAAAGCCCAGGGCAGCCATGGCTGTCCGCCAGTAGCAAATTGCGTTAGGGTGCAAAAGCCACTGGTGTGACAGGATATAGTCTTGCATAGATTGCTTTTTAACAGCCTGTGAAAGCCAGAAGAAAAAAGCCGTTCCAATAGCAGCGGAAACAACAATAACAAAAAATCTTTCCATTTTATGGTCTCAATTGATTAAATAAATTTTTTTCTTCATCAATTAGCTGGCGCCAGCATTATATCTGACAGCCTGAAAAAGCCCTTGAGATTTTCCAGCCAGTAAACTTGAAATACAATATTATCACTGTTAAAGGATAAAACCTGCTGTCTCTTTTCCGATGCATAGATTAAATAAATTTTCCCTGTATTTTCAACTTGATAAATCATAGCCGCATGATCATCGTTGAGAACGATGAGGTCTCCATTTTTAAGATCTTTTTCACCCACTTCCCTTATGTTGCGTAAAAAATATTTCATGGGCATATATTCTTTATAAGATAACCCTGCCTTTTGGGCAGCTAAAGTGTAAATGGAAAAGAACAGGTTTGAATTGTCAGAGGTTCCTGATTCTGGGGGATTTCCTCCAAGCTTATAGGGGATGCCAATAAATTGTTTTGCAATGGATGGGATCCTTTGTCTAAAAATCTTTTTTTGTTCCTCTGAATAGGCATTCACATGTTCGGCTAATCCATCAGTTTTTTCAGTATCTAAACCCCATACAGAAATAGCGCCGAACAAAAGCAATATCGCGACGATGAAAATTTTCTTCATGGATTTCCCCCCTTAATCTTAAGACAGATATAGAAAACTATATTAAAAAAGGCAAGTAATACCCCAGAACTTTTGATTTTTAACAGACTCATTCTTTTATTATTCATAGTTTTTTTTATAAATTGCATAATAGGTGACGGGGATCACCAAAAGTGTAAACAGGGTAGAGGCAAAAAGGCCGAAGATCAATGCCCATGCCAGCCCTGAGAATACCGGGTCAAAGGTGATGGGAAAGGCCCCGATGGCAGTCGTTAAAGCCGTTAATAAAATGGGCCGCATCCTGACAACTCCGCTGATTAAAATGGCATCCTTGAATGGAAGGCCTTTTTTTATGGAATCCTGAATAAACTCAATCAATACCAGTGAATTTCGGATTACAATACCGCCAAGGGCGATCATGCCGATCATGCTTGTGGCCGTAAAAAAGACAGGATCACTAAAACCGCTTACACTCTTGGTGAACAGGTTTAAAATAAAAAATCCCGGCATAATCCCCAGAATGGTTAAGGGAATAGCCATCATGATTAACATGGGCATAAAATAAGAACCTGTATTGATCACCAGAATAAAATAGATGCCAAAAAGAGCTGCTGCAAAGGCAAGCCCCATATCCCTGAAAACCCTTAGAGTAATTTTCCATTCGCCTTCTCCTGCCCAGTTGACACGAATACCATTTTGGGCCGGGTTGTGTTTCAGCTTTTTCATCATATCCAGTACGGCTTCTCCAGGTGCTCTGCCCGTCATTTCTCCAACCACATATACAACGGGCTCAAGGTTTTTATGGTAAATAGGTTTTTTGTTTTGAGTTTCCACAACATGAACTAGCTCAGCCAAAGGAATCATTTTGCCCAAAGAAGATCTTATGGGAATTTGGGAAATGGATATCATGTCAGAGCGTTTGTCCCGGGGCAGAATAAGCTTTATCCAGAGGGGGTTTCTTTCCGGGTCCAAGTGAAGACTTGCCGGGGTTATGCCTCCCACGGCAGTTTTCAGGGCATCAAGAATGGTTTTTGTATCAATTCCGTGTAGGGCAGCTTTTTCCCTGTCAACAATTATGTCCATTCTTTGACTGTTTTTTTCCGACATGATTTTTATATCTGCAACATTGGGCTCCTGCTCCATGATGGTTTTAACATATTGGGCACCTTGTAAAAGCTCTTCATAACTTTTGTCATGGCTGCCATATATTTCAGCCACAAGGGTAGACAGAACAGGTGGCCCAGGCGGTACTTCCACCAGCTGGATCTGGGCGTTGTTATCTTTTGCAATTTTTTCAAGATCTTTTCGAATGCGCAAAAGGATGGTATGGCTTTGCTGTTGTCTGTCTGATTTATGGGCCAGGTTAATCCGAATATCAGCCAGGTGGCTTCCCTTACGGATAAAATAGTGCCGGACCATGCCATTAAAATCCATTGGAGACGCGATGCCGGTAAAGGAGACAAAACTTATGACTTCGTTGACGGTGGAAAGATAGTTTTCAAATTCCCGGACCACGCGGTCAGTATATTCAAGGGATGTCCCTTCGGGCATATCAATTACAATCTGGAATTCGTTTTTATTGTCAAAGGGTAAAAGTTTCAACGGCACAAGCCTGAATACCCCAAGGGCACATGATCCGATCAAAAGGAGTATGATCCCAATGAATAATATGATCCGCATGTATGATTTGTTCAGAAAGGGTTTCAAAAGAGCTTTGTAAAATCTGGTCAGATACTTCTTTGATTCTTTTTTTTCGGGTTTTTCTTTAACGCCCTTTAACAGCTTATAGGAGATCCAGGGAACAATGGTCAGGGCACACACAGTTGAAAAAGCAACTGTCAAGGGCACATTGATGGCCATGGGAGCCATGTAGGGACCCATCATACCCGTAATAAAATATAGGGGTGTAAAACAGACAATAATGGCAATGGTTGACATGATTACGGGGGGCAATACTTCCTGGACGGCATAAAGAGTTGCCTCAAAGGGCATGAAAATTTTTTCTTTAATATGCCGCTGGATATTGTCCACATTTGTGATGGGATCATCCACCACCAGCCCTAAAGAGAGAATAAGGGCAAACAGGGTGACTCGGTTGATGGTATATCCTAAAAGATAGTTCATAAAAAGGGCCAGCGAAAACGATATGGGAACTGCTATGGCCACCACACAGGCTTCCCGCCATCCCAGGGTAAAGGCCAGAAGGATGACAACGGAAACAATGGCAAAGCCAAGGGACTTTAAAAGTTCATTGACCTTGGCCTGGGCTGTCTTTCCATAGTTTCTGGTGATTTCCATTTGGATACCGTCAGGAATGATGGTGCTCTTAAGTTTTTCTACCTCATCAAGGATATGCTGGGCCACTTTGACGGCATTGGTTCCCTTTTTCTTTGAAAACGCCAGGGTTACACAAGGGAAAGACAATGGCTTGTCAGATTGTATATTGTTAGAGTTTTTATAAAAATTGGAAAATCCGATCCTGGTATAGGAATCTGCCTCTTTTGGGCCGTCAATGATAGTTGCAACATCTTCCAGATAGACTGGTTTTGATTGCCTTCCCGATATCACAAGGGCTTTAAGTTCGTCAACAGAAGTTAAAAAGGAACTGCTGGTAATGGTGATCTGGGTATTGTTTTTGTTAAAATTGCCAGCCTGAGTGGATACATCAGCCCCTTGAAGCGCCTGTTGAATCTCCAGTATTGAAACGCCAAATCCCTTCATCCTTAATGGATCAAGCTCAACCCGGATTTCTCTTTTTCTTCCGCCATAAATAGAAGACCTGGAAATATTTTTAAGTCTTGACAGTCTTGCTATCATTTCTTCTCCTACCCTTTGAAGTTCATGATCGCTGTATCTGTCTGAATAAAGGGTGAGATTTAAAATAGGAACATCGTCTATTTCAATGGGCTTGATCAGCCAGCTGGTAACTATGGGCGGCACCCTGTCAAGATTCATCTGGATTTTGTTGTGAAGTTTTACAAGAGAGTTTTCCCTGTCTTCGCCAACAAAAAACCGGACAGTGACAATGGCTTTTTCTTTTGTGGACATGGAATATACATACTCAACCCCGTCAAGTTCCCATAGAAGTTTTTCAAGGGGTGTTGCCACAAGTTTTTCTATTTCTCCAGGGCTTGCACCCGGCGCTTCCACATAGATATCTGCCATGGGGACAACGATCTGGGGTTCTTCTTCCTTTGGGGTGATATAGATACTGAATGCTCCCAGGACCAGGGAAATAATGATCAGCATAATAGACAGCTGGGAGGTTATAAAAAGTTTTACAATATGGGTAAGAATGGAAATTTTTTTTTCAGCCATGCTTATTTGTATCCTATGGTTTCATTTCCCGTAAGCCCTGTAAGCACTTCAATTTTTTCACCAAACTTTTTTCCTGTTTTGATATAAACGGATTGCCAGGAGTTATCTTTTTTTACATAGACCTGCTCAAGCTGGCCCACAAGCATAACTGCTTTTTGCGGAATGAGAAGGGTCTTGTCTTTTGCAACTGGGATAAGAAGTCTTCCAAACATCCCTGGATAAATGCCGGGTGTATCTGGCAAGGCTGCCTTTACCAGGAAGGTCCGTGTGGCTGGATCAGCATAGGGTACTATTTCTTCAATTTTCGACGGCACGGTTTTCCCCAGAGTTTTAATTTTAACGGAATACTCATTTCCCAGAATGACGCGGCTGATCAATCCTTCCCTTACATTGGCCTCAAGCCTTAAGGAGCCGCTGGTCTGGATAATTAAAAGCGGTTTTCCAGGTACGGCAAGATCTCCCGGGTCAATCATTCTCTGGGCCACAACACCCGTTGCAGGAGAGGTGATTTCAGAATAGCCAAGAGCAATTTGGGCCTCTTTAACAATTTCCTGTGCCTGTCTGATGGATGCTTTTGCCGAGGCTTCCATTTCCTGGGATTTTTCAAGCCGCGCTTTTGCCTGAAGAAATTTTGATTTGTCAATTTCCAGGTTTTGAGATGTTACAATACCTGATTCAAAGAGTTTTTTTGTTCTATTGTACGCGGCTTCTGCCTGGTCAAGGTCGGCCTTAGCTTCATCCATGGATTTATAGGTCTGTTTTAGACTGTTTTTTGCAACGACCAGCCCTTCCTGTGATTGTTTGTGCTGGGTTGCAAGCCTTCTTGCATCAAGCTGGATAAGAAGTTGTCCTTTTTTTACAGCCATACCTGGAACGATAGAGACCTTTAAAACCTGTGCGCTTATCTGTGATTCAATTATAGATTCTGTCAGCGGCCGGATGGTTCCCACAGCTTCATACATCTGGGTGATTTCCTGTTTTTCCACGGTGGTTATATTTTCAAGATCAAAATCCTTTCTGGCTGTATCATCTCCTGAAAATCCCGGCTGTATTTTATCGTTTTCACAGGCGAAACAGACAAACAAGGTCAAAAATAGAAATATGAACAAAAATTTTTTTTTCATAGCCCCACTGTTTTTGTTTCTTAATTAACTCAAATCTGGCAACTTATGAAAGTTGAGTTAATTGATTATTAAGGTTATCCTGGTACATAGTTTTTTATCGTCTCCGACATTGTTGCACTCTTATAATTGTAATCGCCCTGGTTTTCAAGCTATCTGTAATCTTTATAGAGGATAGCATATTTTTCAGCCTTATAAGAAATTTTTCTGAAAGTATGCCCAAAGAGTCTGGCAGCTTAATTA
>JAQICW010000700.1 GCA_027858355.1 Desulfobacula sp. | reverse complement strand
GGTTTGATGCCGCCCAGACCCTTTTCATCAAAGAGATCCAAACACTTGTTTCTAAAATACAGAAGAACTATCCTCTTGATATTTCCCCTATCCTGATCCAGTCATTTAAAACGGCTTTGAACGATTCAAAAACCGACAAGGCATTTCTTGCTAAAGCCCTGGCTCTACCCCAGGAAAATGAAATCAAGGACTATTATGAGTGCATTGATGTGACATCAATCCACAAGGCCAGAGCCTACCTAAAAAAGGAATTGGCCATAGGATTGAGAAATCAGTTCATGGAGAAAATTGAGCAATGCTCCTCTTTAGATCCGTTGAGTATTTCCCCTGGGGCAATAGCGGATCGGAGTCTAAAAAACCTGTGTTTGTCCTATATCGGCAGCATTGGGGACGAACAAACAACTGATTTTATTCGTCAAAAATTTGAAACTGCCCAAAATATGACCGATGAATATGCAACACTCAAAATTTTGAGTCAGATTGATTCGGCTGTAAAACAAACGGGAATGGATATTTTTTATAAAAAATGGCACCAGGATAAACTGGTATTAGACAAATGGTTTGCCGTCCAGGCAGCTTCCAGCCTTCCGGATACCCTGGAACAGGTTCAATCTCTTTTGACCCATCCGGATTTCACCATGGCCAATCCCAATAAGGTAAGATCCCTTATTTATATGTTTGCCCTGCAAAACCCGGTTAATTTTCATAGATCCGATGGAAACGGGTACCGATTTATAGCAGACCAGATCATTGCACTGGACGCCATTAATCAGCAGATAGCAGCCAGACTGTCATCCTGTTTCAATCACTGGAAAAAATATGATGACACAAGAAGACCCTTGATGAAAAAAGAGCTTGAACGAATTTTAGCCATCCAAACACTGTCTAAAAATGTCTATGAGATTGTATCCAGGGCCTTGGCGTAGATAATGATGGTTTTGTTGTGATCGTCAATTTTATATATTGCCCGGTATCGTTTCATTTTTAATGATCTAAAGTCTATCAGTTCATCCTGCAATGCTTTCCCCAGGTACGGGGTGACGTATAGCTCTTTGAGTATTGATTTTAGCTGTTTTTTGATTCTTGGGTGCAGGCGGTTGAACATTTCTACAGCCGTGGGTGTCAGTTTAACCCGATACATCAAAGAAGATCCTCCAGGTCAACCAGTGGCCTGTTCTCGTTTACCTCATTTTTGGAGCACCGTATTTGTTTCATCATCTCTACATCTCCCAGGATTGCCATGGTCTCGCGCATTGACTCGTAATGCTCCATGGACATGATGACAGCCCTGGGAATGCCGTTTTTGGTAATGGCTATGGTGTCCTCCCTGTCATTAATCATTCGAATTATGTCCAGCAACCTGGCTTTAGCCTTTGTAACGGGGATGTAATTGTCAATCTGCATGAATACCTCTTTATGGGGTGTTATTATTAATGACCATAATAGTGACCATTATAAAAAATGTCAAGTGGTTTTAAAGGCAATGTTGGGAGCAAATGAATTGTCCGGATTTGTAGCACATAGATTGTCCGGTTATAATGAAAGTCAGAAAGGAGGCTTTCATGAAAAGGACAAAGCTACTACAGGAGATTCGGAAAATGGAATTTGAACGGATTTATACAGGTTGGAGGGGCAAAAAATTTACTCAAGAACAAGCAGCCAGGATTTTAGGTGTTTGCGAAAGGACTTTCAGGCGTTATATCAACCAATATGATGATGAAGGCATGGAGGGGCTTTATGATAAACGGCTTACACAGGCATCTCACAGAAGGGCGCCACTTGATGAAGTCCTGGATGTTTGCAATCTTTATCAAGAAAAATATTCTGATTTTAATACAAAGCATTTTTATCGGTGGTATCAGCGAGAACATGATGGAGAAAGAAGCTACACCTGGGTCAAAAACACCTTACAGAACAAAGGTCTTGTTCAGAAAGGGCGTAAGAAAGGGCCTCACCGTAAAAAAAGAGAACGTTCTCCATATCCAGGCATGATGATCCATCAGGATGGATCTACCCACGAATGGGTGCCGGGAAGGAAGTGGGATTTGATTGTAACCATGGATGATGCGACTAACGAACATTATTCAATATTTTTTGTAGATGAAGAGGGGACATCAAGCAGTTTCACGGGTGTTCATGAGGTTATAGAGAACCATGGGTTGTTTTCTTCTTTTTACTCAGATCGAGGAAGCCATTACTGGTATACTCCCAAAGCCGGTGGCAAGGTGGATAAAATAAACTTGACTCAATTTGGAAGAGCAATGGCACAACTGGGGATAGAAATGATTGCTGCATACTCTCCAGAGGCACGTGGCCGTAGCGAACGAATGTTTAGTACTCACCAGGATCGTCTGGTAAAAGAGCTTGCGATGGCTGGCATAACTGGCATGGCAAAAGCGAATCAATATATAAAGGAAATATATATGCCAAATTTCAACAATGAATTTGTAAAACCAGCTCCTGAAAAGGGAAGTGTGTTTGTTCCATGGGTGGGTGAAAATATTAAAGACATCCTTTGTGAGCACCACAAAAGAACTGTTAATAATAACAACTGTGTAGCCTTTAGGGGTTTAACTTTACAGATTCCAGCTAATCAATATCGATGTCATTATGTCAAAGTAAAGGTGAGGGTTAATCTATATGATGATAGACACTTGGCAGTTTTTCATGGCCCCAGAAAACTTGCAACATATGACTCAAAAGGTAATTTGTTGGAGTCAAGGAAAATACAGGCTGCATAATTGATTTTTAATAACCGAAAAATGAAGAAAATATTAAGTCGCCAGATTTATAGGCGAATATGGCCTGATTTTTATGATAATTGTTATACAGTTATCTATAACAAAGGGATAGCAATGCTTTCCAGGATTACAGATTGGATGAAAGGACTTTTTACCAATTATAATGGGGGACTTGTCCCCCAACCCCCAGGAGGATTTAACGCATTGAGGGCAAAAGCATGTGAGAAAGGGGCAGTACATTACGCACCGCCCCCATGCTTAAGCCACCAACTTCAGCGCTCGGGTTGCTTCCCAGCAGAGCCCTATCCTCTGAGCTGGCAAGGCAAGAATATCATAAATTTTATAAACAAAGAAATTGAAATATTAAATAAAAATGAAATTGTCCTTAACACGGAAACAACTTTTATGGTAAAACCGGACAAATCACGTGCTACAAAAACCGGACATTTCTATTTGTCATTAACATAGCCATATAATATTTTAATTTATTTTACATATTGATATTTTTATAAAAATACTCATTCTTTTTATTAAAGGATAGAACCGATATATAATGATGTCAATTTTATTATTATTTTTTCTGTTAGAGACAAAAACAAATGACCGGTTTATGTAGCACGTTAATTTTCCCAATATACAA
>JAQICW010000670.1 GCA_027858355.1 Desulfobacula sp. | reverse complement strand
GCCTTGTGACATAATATGTTTCACCTCGTTGATGATAGGTTTTTGCTTGCACAATCATTCTATCCGCTTGAACCATCAAGCGCAACGAGGTTTTTATTTTTTTTGATGGTGGATTGGGGCCTGACAAGCTCGGAATTTTTGGTAACTACTTTTCCAGATTAAAGGTTGGAAGCATACTTAACAAAACAGGCATAACCAAAACCAAAGGGGCTTCTCCCTTAGAACTGTTCACCATTGTCTTCAATTTAGCATTTATCGGTAAAAACTTCTTCGAAGGTGTGGTTCGGAATAAAAAGATAGCTGTTGGTAAAGACGCCGTATATGATTTTTTGAACTCATCCACCTATAACTGGCGACGTTTCACGCTTTTCCTTTGCAGCCAGATTTATCTTATCATCAAAAATCTTCTGGATGATTCTTCCGAAGAAGTTCTTATTTTTGATGATTCGACATATGACAGAAGTCGTTCCAAAAAAGTGGAGCTTCTTTCCCGTGTATTTGACCATACGACCCATAAATATCTAAAAGGGTTCAGGTTACTGACTCTTGGTTGGTCTGATGGGAACAGTTTTCTTGGAATTGATTTTGCCCTGTTGTCATCAGCGAAAGAAAAAAATCGTTATAATGAAATCAATCCTGATATTGATAAAAGGACCTGCGGCTATCAACGCCGCAAAGAAGCGATAACAAAATCAACAAAGTTGTTGGAACCAATGGTTAAAAGAGCTATTAATTGTGGTATCCGGGCAAAGCTACTCTTTTATTGATCTGTATGGTTAAGGTTATTGTGTCTGTTATTTCTGAGAGTTTTGTTGTTCAGAAAAACTAAAAGTATTTTTTTTGAAATTCTTGTGTATCTCGCTTTAATCCCAAGAAGATTTAAGGCTATTTTATCAGTTCTGGATAGAGGTGGACCCAAACAGTTTCAAATCCACCCATGCCTATGCAGGCAATCGTCTATTTCACTTTCCATCTCTTGCCCCCCTTCTCGTATGCCTCTGTTAGACTCAGATATCAATATCTGGTAGGTGAAGTTTTTTTAATATATAATCATTTGTCGTAATACCTTCCACATTCTCAATATAAGCCCCTTTTTAGCCTGTTATATCGTGGTCACTTTTGATACAAGCAAAGGACATGAACCAAAGACGAAAATTGGCTGAAACAGCATTTCTGATTCAGATATCCACATATAAAAAAATATTACACTTGACCTTGTTGTTTCTAATCATTATCTTGTCAGCCGTTCTTGCTCTTACTGTTGTTGAAGTTGATGCTCTTACTGATGCTGGTGTTGTTAATATTGCTGTTCGTGCTGCTGTTGATGTTGATCCTGAAGTTCTTAATGATGCTGATAAACTTGGGCTGGGTGGCTTGCTACCTGGCCCAGGTTCTCCGGCAGGGAAAAAATTGCCAGTGAGTTTTGGGTGAATTTTCGAAAACTATTTCTACGGAGTGCTGGTAAGGAGACAGTTCATGGGCCTGCTCAATTTGTTGCTTAAAGATCCGCTTGCGTTCATACTCATCGCCATACCGCTCATGTATGCCATCATTTTTCATGAGTTAGCGCATGGTTGGGTAGCCTATCGCATGGGTGATCCGACAGCCAAGTCGTTGGGCCGCTTAAGCCTCAATCCTCTTAAACACCTCGATCCTGTGGGCACCATCATGCTCTTTATTTTCGGTTTTGGCTGGGCAAAGCCGGTGCCGGTAAATTTCAACCAACTGCGTGACAGGCGCAAGGGTATGATAGCAGTCTCTTCCGCGGGGATCATTGCAAATATGCTATTGGCATTTAGTGCCCTTTTTTTGGATCGCTTGCTGGCCCCTTCGCCGTCAGGTATGCTGGCACTGCTTCTATTTTATTTTGCTAAAATCAACATAATCCTGGCCGCTTTTAATTTGATACCACTGCCACCTCTCGACGGGTCGAAAATTCTTATGGGCTTTGCACCCCCAAGTATTCAAAAACATCTTTTCCGTCTTGAGCGGTATGGATTTTTTATTATTATCGGTCTGCTTTATTTAGGTGTCCTAAACCCTGTAATTAATTTTTTCCAATCGATGATTCTATCGTTTATCAATCTGTTATTGCCTTAATTGTGATCCGCCTTCTATAGTCCAGAGTCCAAACATCCAATTTAAGGTCTTTTTTAGGCCATTCTATCGTGGTCATTTTTCCCACAAACAAAGTAGATGAATAAAATGATCTGATTGCCTAAAGCAAAGATTCTGGTTCTGCAATTATGTTGCGACTTTTTTTTGTTGCGTGATTTTCTTCTAAAGATTTTTTAAAGGGTATATTTAATTTTACAGCAAAATTTTCATTGCGTCCCCCAAAAGCAAACGATATAAACTCCATAGTAGTTGTTCCGGCCACATATCAGCGGTATTGCTCAACAACATTTTAGCAATAATTCCGCTCACCGGAACAAGTTGTTCAGCATTGTTTTTAATTATGCTCAATGATAGAGTTTGAGGAAATTTTGCAACGCATGTAAAGTGGAAAAACACAGAATATAACAATTAAAATGTCAAAAATCCGAATAGACCAGAATATAAAACCATTGTCTTAAATCAGAAATGTTCTGAACTTGTGGGTCTCAAAAAATATAAAGGGGAAGCAATATGAGTACAATTAAAAAGGAAGGATATAATGTATAAATATTTATTTGGACCAGTCCCTTCAAGGCGTTTGGGAATGTCTTTAGGCGTTGATCTGGTCCCCAGAAAAGTGTGTTCTCTTGATTGCGTTTATTGTGAAGTCGGTAAAACTACAAAACTGACTCTTGAACGAAAAGAATATATTTTATATGATAAGATAATTGAAGAATTAACACACTATTTTAAGAATAATCCTGATCCTGACTATATAACTTTTTCAGGTTCAGGCGAACCGACTTTAAATTCACGAATTGGGGATGTGCTTAAATTCATAAAACAAAAAAAGCCTGCAATACCCATAGCTGTTTTGACAAATGGAACATTGTTGTTTGATGCTAAAGTAAGAGAAGAAATAAAAGAAGCTGATGTGGTACTGCCTTCGCTTGATGCTGCCACCAATTCAGTATTTCATAAAATCAATCGACCGGCTCCGGAATTGGATATAGACAAATATATTCAAGGGTTAATTGATTTCAGAAAAGAATTTAAAGGGAAAATTTGGCTCGAGATTTTCATCCTGCCGGAATATAATCTTGAGGAAGCTGAGTTAAAAGAACTGGAACAAAAGATTGCTAAAATAAATCCTGATTCAATTCAATTAAATACGCTGGATAGGCCGGGTGTAGTTGATAATCTTCATTCGGCAAGCAGAAAAGAATTGGAGAAAATAAAGGATTTATGGAACTTTAAAAAGGTGGAAATAATATCTGCAGCAGCACAAAGAAAAAATATCCCATCCTATAGAAGCGATGCTGAAACTGCTATTTTGGAAACTATTTCAAGACGACCCTGTACCATTGAAGATTTAATGAAAATTCTGGGAATACATATCAATGAAATAAATAAATATCTTGCTGTTTTGGAAGAAGAAAAGAAAATTGAAACAATTATACAAGAACGAGGTTTGTTTTATCAGATTCGACGGCATCAGCGATGATATCATTAATTATCATGGCTAAACCATATCACCTGCAAGTGCAGGTTGTGAAAAATTTGTTCAAGGGTGGTATGAGTGGATAAAATTAAAGGAGGCTTATGAAAAGAATAATAATATTTCATGCTTTTGTAATTTCTTCCCTGTATTGTCTATGCTAACCATTATCAATGGATAGAAAATGGTATCCATCACTTCAGCAACTGCCAGAAACCACCAAAGCAAAAAGGAGTTAGTACACAGGAAAATGGGAAGCAAGATAAACAGGGTAATTATGTACCTTGTTAGCAGGGTCAATGGTTAAATTTTTTGCACTCATGATTGGTCTGAATTCAGGATGATACTTTTCAGCAAATACTTTAAGGCTTTTTGCTTGTGTTACCCAGCCTGATTTAACTTCCACAGGGAGAACTCTTCCTTCAGATTCAATAATAAATTCAATTTCACTCTTATTTTCCTGCCATGAAAAAAGTGGACCTAAACCTTTACAGATCAATTCCTGGGCAACAAAATTTTCTGCAATATATCCTTTGTATGTTCCAAAATTATATTCAAGGATTGCTTTTGCAGGAAGATCAGCCATAGCATTCAGCAGCCCTACGTCAAACATGAAAAGTTTAAATCTGTTTTCTTTTATGAAGGCTGCAAATGACAGTTCTGCCTTCATGGCGATGTGAACCTTATGAATCAATCCAGTAGCCACAAGCCAGTCCATGGCGCCTGCAAGCCTTGAATAACCGCTTACTCCCGGAACAACACCCTTGAATTTGAATTTTGATGCGGAACCATCCTGCTCCCTTGCGAGTTGAGAAGGGATGTTTGTTAATATTCGTTCAATGTGCATGGAATTTATTTTACCCGAATGCTTTGCAATATCTGCAAGAAAGGTTTGGATAAGATCTTTTTGTTTTTTTCTTACTTCTTGAAGTGTGGTATAAAGATCTTTTTCTGTCGATCTAAATGTATTGATAACTTCGGGCATTCCGCCAACAATGAGATAGATTTTAAAAAGATCCCATAATTTTATATGGATAATATCGGGAAGCGGTAAAGCGTAATCCATTGCAGCAAGATAATTAAATATTTTTTCCTCACGGCAGGCCTTGAGACATTCCTTGAAACACATGGGAAACATTTCCAGGTATTCCACTTTTCCAACGGGGAAAGAGGATGGTGCTAATCGGATACCCAGCAATGACCCTGCAGAACATATAGCAAACCTGGGCATTGACTCGTTAAAGTATTTCAGACTGGTCAGAGCTTTGGGGCAGTGTTGGATTTCGTCCATGATGAGAATGTCATGGTCAAAATCTATTGATGAATCAAGATGAAATGATATTTCCTGAATAATCCTTCCCGGTTTAAGGTCTCGTTCAAAGATTCTGTTTAATAATTCGTCCTCTTCAAAATTCAGGTAATGGACATTCTTAAAGTTTTGGCGGCGGAATTCTTTTAAGATATACGTCTTGCCTACTTGGCGAGCGCCCTTTAAAATAAGTGGTTTCCTGTCTTTTTTTTCTTTCCAGTCAATTAATTGCGCATATATTTGTCTTTCCATTAGCA
>JAQICW010000634.1 GCA_027858355.1 Desulfobacula sp. | reverse complement strand
TCTTTCAACTTTGCATCTCCGAATATCAGGCTTTTTTCAATCTGTTCAATTTCATTGAGGTTTGCATCGGCCATGCCGATCATTTCAGCGATTTCATCAAGGGAGAACCCGAACCGCTTGCCCCGGAGGATGAGCTTAAGTCTTGCCTTGTTTCTGGGGGTGTAAATCCGTTGATTCCCAATGGTTCTTTCGGGCATGATAAGGCCTTTTTCCTCGTAAAATCGGATGGTACGGGTACTGATCTCCAGTTGATCGGCAATCTGGGAAATAGTATAGGTTTGGACGTTGTCTTTTTTATGATCGGGGGGCACAAGCTCTCCTGGCAGTTTTAAAATTCGAACAATTAACGTTTACGTAAACTGTAATAAACTGATTGTCAATATAAAAATTAAAATTGTGAAAAGCAGGTGTGCCTGATTTGGAAGAATGGATAAAATCAGAACCCATTTAGAAGTGAAAAATATTTCCAGGGTTGGTTTTGGCAATTTTTCTGTGTCTGCCATATAGCAGGTCGTCCATAAACAGGGCTATTCTCTGGTTCAGAAAGTTCCGGGAGATATAAAACCGGACGAATTTGTGAATTAATGTATCTGGTTTTGTATATGGGCAGACACAAATGCAAAGCCCGCAGTCAGACCCTATTGTTATCCAATAGGAGAAGCATTTTTCCTGGTTTATGGACCAGTGTCTGAAATTGCGGCTGTAAGGCTCGTTATCATGGGTAATGGACCCTGACGGGCAATTGTCTGCGCATTTTTTACAGATTTTACAAAATTCTTCCATATACAGGGGCTTTGGGATAGGAGAATCCGGCAGTTCAAGATCAGTTGTTACAATGGCAAGTCTGACACAGGGGCCATGAACCCTGTGCATGAAAATTCCCATCCGCCCCAGTTCGCCAATGCCTGATTCCACAGCTAGGGGAACACAAAGTGTGTCGTAATTTGCATCATTATGGGCCCTTGCCGGATACCCGAAATTCCTGATATACCCGGCCAGGATATTGGATATTTTTGCAGCTTCCACATATTTTTGTGCAGATTCCTGGAGCACACTGCTGGTGGGCGCTTTCTTAATCATTTCAACCCGCATGGGCACCACGATGATAATGGCTGTTTTATGGGTCTGGTCTGTTTTGTCACCCCAGTTTGCAGCATGCCGGCCTTTATGGCTGTAGAAATGATGGGGCTTTAAGCGCAGAAAAGCCAGATCACAGGCCCCATAAAATTTGGACATATCACTTATGGTTTTACAGAATTGAACAGGATCAATGGATACTTTTTGTTCAGCCACTTTTCCTGTCGACAAAGGGATAGACCTTTCAAGATATTCAAATACTGCTTTATAGCAGGGGGCCGTGTAAAAATCATGATAGACCTGTTCTTTCTGGCCGAATTCAGGCTTCTTATGAATCTGTCGGTCCGTTGATCTGTTTTCAGGATAAAGGCTATAATATGTCTCCATCAGTTTTGGATGATGCTGGATATTATTCCTGGCAAACATATTATCCCTTTCATCATATTGTTCTGCTTTTGAGGTGTCTCGCCCAGGTGATTTGTCAGGAAAGAATCTTATCCCTGAAATCAGGCCAAAAAGACCAGCCCCTGATAAAATAAGTATGTTAAGGGTTTGAAACCGTTCCAGAGCCATGAGAAACCAGCCCCAGAAAACTATGTTCAGTACAAAAAAAACTAATGATAGGACACCTGCCCGGATTTCTTTTTCCCTGAAAGAAGACAGGCTTAAGCCCAGCAGGAAAACAGATGTTCCGATTAAGATTACCCAATTGATAGATGTGAGTATGCCGGTCATGGGAGGCGTTCCTAAAAAAGTCTATTGATTTTTAAAATTGTCATGAAGTATCCTGCCCTTTATCATTATCATTTCAATGGGTGTCAATCCGGCAAGATAGCAGAGATCTGCCGGTGTATCAATATCCCAGACCACAAGGTCGGCATCCTTGCCTTTTTCAATGCTGCCTTTTGATTGTTCAAGACCCAGGGCTTTTGCACCATTGATGGTGGCCCCGAGCAGTGCTTGTTCACAGGTCAGGTCAAACAGCATGCAGGCCATGTTGAGGATGAGTGTCATGGAATGAACCGGGCTGGAGCCTGGGTTCAGGTCTGTTGATACAGCCATGGGAATCTTAAGGTCTCTGAAGGTATGAACGGGGGGTTTCTGTTTTTCCTTTAAAAAATAGAAAGCGCCGGGTAAAAGAACAGCCGTAACATTGTGCTCAGCCATTTTTTGAGCCCCGGACAGGGACAGATACTCAAGGTGGTCACAGGAGAGAGCAGAAAATTGGGCAGCAAGAGCAGCTCCATTGGAATCAGATAACTGCTCTGCATGAAGTTTGATGTTAAGTCCCAGATCCTTGGCTGTTTGAAACACTTTTTTTGTCTGGGAAAAATTAAAGGCAATGCGTTCACAAAATACATCCACGGACGTTGCAATTCCCTGCTCTTTCACAGCCGGCAGCATGGTTTGGGTCACGAGATCAATATAGCCGTCAGAATTGCCGGTAAATTCCCGGGGCAGGGCATGGGCACCCAAAAAAGTTGCTTCTATGTGCAAAGGGAAAGTTTCATCCAATTGACCTATGACCTCAAGGAGTTTGAGTTCGGTTTCAAGGTCGAGGCCATAACCGGATTTGATTTCAAGGGTTGTGATTCCCTGGCTTAATAATGCGGCCACCCGTTTTGCGGCGGAGATGAATAATTTATCTTTAGAAGCCTTACGTGTGGCCTGTACCGTGGAGAATATGCCACCGCCTTTTTTTGAGATCTCTTCATAGCTGGCACCGGCAAGCCTAATTTCAAACTCATTGGATCTTGATCCTCCCCAGACAAGATGGGTATGGCAGTCTACAAAGCCCGGCAGAATCCAGCCGTTTTTGCAATCAATAAGCTTTTGACAGGAGGTTCTCAAGTGATCTGGCAGGTCTTTTTGACTGCCAATCCAGGAAATGGTTTCCCCCGTGACAGCAAGTGCTGCTTTTTCAATAATTGAAAAGGCATTGCCTGTCATGGTGGCAACATGGCAATTGATAAAAAGGGTGTCAATTTTATCAGGTTCCAGGGGTGTCATGATTTCTCAGCCTCCATATTTGGTGAATTATTCTATATAGTGCCTGACCGAAAATCCCGTGTTTGGGCGGCTCGTAGAGGAGCAATGCTCACAAAGTTGCCCATATGCAAGGCACAAGAAATTCTGAAACCGGAGTGTACTACTGTACATGAGGCCACTCTTATAATTTGGTAGGATTTCGAAGTAACGCCGCAGATGGGTGAGTTTTCGTTCAAACACAATGCATATTGATCATGGGAAGTTTTACGCCCTTAGTGTTGGCCACATCAATAGCCGTGTCATAGCCGGCATCTGCAAGGCGGATGATCCCTGTGCCCGGATCATTTCGAAGAACAGTGGTCACGCGTTTTTCTGCCTCGGTCGTGCCATCGGCAACTATGACCTGGCCTGCATGGAGGGCATATCCAATACCCACCCCGCCGCCATCATGAAAGGAGACCCATGTGGCACCGGAGGCCACGTTTGTCATGCAGTTTAGCAAGGCCCAGTCTGCCACGGCATCTGAGCCGTCTTTCATGGCTTCTGTCTCCCTGTAGGGGGATGCAACTGATCCGCAGTCCAGGTGGTCCCTGCCAATAACAATGGGGGCTTTTACTTTTCCATCCCTGACAAGGTCATTGAACAGTTTGCCGGCTTTTTCCCTTTCACCATACCCCAGCCAGCAGATTCGTGCGGGCAGTCCCATATGTTCAATTTTTTCCCCGGCCATTTTCAGCCAGTTGACCATTTTGGTTTTTTCAGGGAAAAGCTTGATAAGTTACCTGTCAGTTACCTTGATGTCTTCGGGGTCCCCTGAAAGGGCAGCCCATCTGAAGGGTCCTTCTCCCTGGCAGAAAAGTTCCCTGATATAAGCTGGAACAAATCCTGGATAATCCATGGCATTGTCAACGCCTCGTTTCATTGCCTGGGCCCTTAAATTGTTCCCATAATCAAAGGCAATGGCCCCTTTTTTCTGCATTTCAAGAATGGATCTTACATGGTCTGCCATGGAGTTTAAGGCCATGTCTATATGTTTTGCAGGATTGGTTTTTCTAAGGCTTAATGCCTCTTCCATGGACAGGCCCTGGGGAAAGTATCCATTGAGTTCATCATGGGCGCTGGTCTGGTCCGTGATTACATCTGGAATAAAGCCTTTTTGTATCATGGCCGGAAGTAGGTCAACTATATTTGCACAAAGACCGATGGAAAGAGGCGTTCCATTTTCCGCAGCTTTTTTTGCCTTTGAAATGGCGTCATCAAGGCCTGATGCTTCAATATCCAGGTAGCGTTTTTCAAGCCTTTTTTTGATGCGGACAGGCTCAATCTCAATACAGAGGGCAACTCCATTGGCCATGGTAACGGAAAGGGGCTGTGCACCGCCCATGCCGCCAAGTCCTGCAGTTACGACAATTTTCCCTCTAAGATCAGCGTTATAATGTTTTTGCCCCAGAGAGGCAAAGGTCTCATAAGTGCCTTGCAGGATTCCCTGGGTGCCGATATATATCCATGATCCTGCAGTCATCTGGCCATACATCATCAGGCCTTTTTTATCAAGTTCATGGAAGGTGTCCCAGTTGGCCCATTGGGGGACAATATTGGAGTTGGCAATCAGGACTCTGGGGGCGCTTTCATGGGTTTTCAGCACGCCCACAGGTTTTCCGGACTGAACCAGCAGGGTTTCATCGTTTTCCAGGTCCAGCAGGGATCTGACAATGGCATCAAAGCAGGGCCAGTTTCTTGCTGCTTTGCCAAGACCGCCATAGACAATGAGTTCATCTGGATTTTCACCATTGTCAGGATCAAGGTTATTGCACAGCATGCGCAAGGCCGCTTCCTGATACCATCCCTTGCAGTGAAGGTCAGTTCCCCTGGGTGCTCTGACAGGCCGGGCAACTCCACATCCGATATTTAGATCCTTTAAAAGTTTTTCTTTATTATTCATTGATTTTCCTCCTGATATGGTTGACTTTTATTTTTGAATTAGATACTACTTGTCTATACAAGTATAGATATGATGTCAAGTTGTTTTTAATTGAAGTAATTGGAAAAAAATACATGATCAGATCAGATCAACCCTTTGCCTTATATGAAAAAATCAAACAAAGTGTTGTCAGAGATATTGAATCGGGAAAGTTGAACCCCGATGATAAGGTGCTGTCGGAAACTAAGCTTGCAAAAATTTTTAATGCGTCACGAATGACGGCAAATCGTGCATTAAAAGAGCTGACAGAAGAAGGAAGGATTGTCAGAATCCAGGGCGTTGGAACCTTTGTGGCTCGTCCCAAACCCGATGCAGCACTACTTGAAATTAAAAGCATTGCAAAGGAGATAGCTGACTGGGGCGGAGTACATTCATCGGAAATTCTGGTATTAAAAAAAGAAAAAATTACAGCGATGATAGCACAGAAAATGAATCTTAAGCTTGATGATACAATTTTCCATTCCATTATTGTACACAAGGATAGAGAAGTACCGGTCCAGTATTCCGAACGGTTTATCAATCCAGAAGTGGCCCCCCATTATCTAAATCAGGATTTTAAAAAGATTACGCCAAGTGATTATCTTCTGTCTGTGGCACCGGTCCAGGAAGCAGAGCATATTATTGAGGCTGTAAATTGTAATAACCAGATTCAAAAATTATTGGAAATTAAATCCGAGGAACCCTGTTTATCGCTTAAAAGGCGCACATGGTCTTATGACATGGTGGCGACCTACAGCATTATCATCTCTCCGGGATCAAGGTATAAACTGGTTGGAAAATTCATGAGAGGATAAAAAAAAATGAAAGATCAAATTGTTTTACGCGGGAGTGATTTTCTTCTTGAAGATCTTATTCAAATAGCAAGAAATAATGTTGGCATTAAAATATCTTCCAAGGCTGAAACCAGAATCAATAAGGCACGGAACCTGATTGACAAGTGGGTGAAAGCTGGAGAAAGAATTTATGGCGTCACCACTGGGTTTGGGGCCTTGTCCGAAGTAACCATTTCATATGAGGATACAAAAAAGCTTCAAAAAAATATCCTGTTCAGTCATTCTGCAGGAATCGGCAGGCATGTAGACGATGATGTGGTCAGGGCCATGATAGCGCTGAGGGTGAACGATTTTTGCCGGGGCAATTCAGGGTTAAGGCTTGAAACCATTGAAAAACTTGCCCAGCTTTTAAATGTCGGTATTGTGCCTGTGGTACCGGAAAAAGGATCTGTTGGAGCAAGCGGTGACCTTGTTCCCATGGCCCACCTTGCCCTTGTGTTGATCGGAGAAGGAGAGGCTTTTGTTGATGGAAAGAGAATGTCTGGTTCAAAGGCTTTAAAGAAAAAATCAATCAAACCCCTTGTGCTTGACGCAGGAGAGGGCCTGGCCCTGATCAACGGCACACAATTCATGATTGCCTTGGGGTGTCTGGCCCTCCATGATGCCTTAAACCTTTGCAAGCATGCAGATATTGCAGCCAGCATGACCCTTGAAACCCTTATGGGCACAAGGTCTGCTTTTGATCCGAGGATTCACAAGGCAAGGCCCCACACAGGCCAGATCAAAGCAGCTGATAACATGCTCAGGATTACGGACAATTCAGATATCATTTCTTCCCATAAAGATTGTTCAAGAGTTCAGGATGCCTATACTTTAAGGTGCTCACCCCAGGTACATGGTGCTTCCTGGGATGCCTTTGCCTATGTGGATAAAGTGATCAAAGTGGAGATGAATTCATCCACTGAAAATCCTCTGATTTTCCCGGAATCTGAAGAATTTCTTTCCGGTGGTAATTTTCACGGCCAGCCATTGGCCCTTGCCTGCGACTTTTTAAGTATTGCCATAGCAGAACTTGCCAATATATCGGAACGGCGGATAGAAAGACTTGTGAACCCCCAGCTCTCGGGGCTTCCAGCATTTCTCGTGGAAGACGGGGGGCTTAATTCCGGGTTCATGATTGCCCAGTATGCGGCAGCCTCCCTTGTTTCTGAAAACAAAGTCCTTGCCCATCCAGCATCTGTTGATTCCATTCCCACTTCGGCAAACAAGGAAGACCATGTCTCAATGGGGTCTATTGCTGCCAGAAAATGCCGGGATATTTTGGCCAACACAGAAGAGGTCATTGCCATTGAATTGTTGTGCGCAGCCCAGGGAATTGATCTGTTCACCAATATTAAAGCAGGAGATGGTACCATGGCAGCCTATGAAGTTATAAGAAGCCGTGTCGATTACATGAAAGAAGATAGGATTCTTTCAATAGACATAGCCAAAGTAAAGGAACTTCTCAAGGATGGCAGTATTGTAAGGGCTGTGGAAAATAAAGTCGGCAAGTTGTACTAGGCGGGATTAAACAGAAATCTCGACAAGTTTGAGATCTCCCCATAAGCCGATATTTTCACCTTTAATGATCACAATCCCCTGGACGCCGGAAATGGCTTTGCCGATGTCAATGGCTTGTTTAATATCAGAAGCAGCCTTGACTAAATTGCCAAGGGCCGTGGCGACAGCATCTGCCAATGGGCATGACTCAGACAGCACTGTGGCAGCATCTGCTGTGCCAAAGCTTTTTGAATGACCCAGAGTCCCGGAAGAGGTGCATAGCCCATAGGGTTTGTCCCTTTTTTTGATCAGGATGCCCGTGGTCATACTGAAAGGTGTGTTCTCAGCATAAATACTGAAAATGGTTTCAGAATCAGATTTAATAAAAATATCGCCCCCGTTTTCCACAAGAACTTCCCGGGTGTGTTCTAAAAGGGATATCCCAGTATATTCTGCTACAGCACCTGCCACTGCCGCCATGGGGCCCACATGGGCTAACTTTGCCGCCTCAATCATGTCCCTGATGATTTTTGGAGCCGGGCGCGGGTCCTTTAAGGGGGTAAGGCAGGTTGCAAATTCAGGGTGGAGCCTGATATAGGTCTCAATAGAGTTTCGGCAGGTTAATACAGCTTGTATGGCTTTTTGGGTCAGGTCGGTTTGGGCCTGGATATTCAGGTTGGTCTCTTTTACAGTGATATCAAAAGAGACAAGCCCTTTTTTTTGATGCTGCTTTCGATAGGTGCGATTCTCAAACATTTTCAATGGAATTTGGTTTTAAATGAACGGGTGCGTGGCGGATAAAATAAGAGTCTGTCATTCCCGAGATATAGTCCCTGACGATTTCAGGATTTGAATGACTCCCCCTGTATTCAGGTGCCATACCATTTAAAAAATCCGTAAAAATGATGGATTGCTCATTGCCTTTTTCCAGGGCTGTCAGATATTTTTCAAACAGAAAATCAAAAATATCCTCAATGGAAGACAAATGCTTTTTGATGACAGGGTTTTTATAAATATGCTGGTAATTAAAGGCTTTAAGTTTTTTTAAAGCAGACGATACCTTTTGGGAAAAACCGATGAAAGGCTGATCCAGGCTGTTTGAGATCAGGTCTGTCACAAGATTAAAAACAATGGTACCGTTTGTCAGGCCAAGTATTTGTTTGCAGACATCGGGTATGGCCTGTCTTTTTACCAGACCCAGGCGGATGGCATCTTCCAGATCCCGGCCGATATAAGAAATGGTATCTGCCATTCTAACTACACAGCCCTCCATGGTCATGGGGATTTCATTGCAGATCTTTTCTTTTTTCATGGTTTCCATGAGTTGATCAAAATCTGTAAATGATCTGTTTTTTTGAGGAACAAGTTTTTTTGCGTGGGCTTCACCATTATGACAGATAATGGCATCCATGGTTTGAAGGCTTAAATTCAAGCCTTTGCCATTTTTTTCGATCCTGTCCAGAAACTGGATGCTTTGAAGATTATGATGGAAAAAGCCGGCACCCTGTTCATGGGTCAGCTTTGAAAGAAACCGCTCACCATCATGTCCGAACGGGGCATGCCCGATATCGTGCCCAAGGCTTGCAGCTTCAATAAGGTCTTCATTTAATCCCAGGTATCGGCCAATGGTCCTTGCAACCCTTGAGACCAGCTGGACATGGATCACCCTGTGGGTAAGATGATCGTTATTGATCAGGGAAAAGACCTGGGTTTTATCAATATACCTTGTAAAGGCAAGGGAGTTTAAAATCCGGTCGGAATCAGCAGAAAATGCTTGGCGGTATTCGTTTTCAGTGAACTTTTCTTTGTGACGTCTTTGGGCTGTATGACTGAAACAGGCCAGGGAACAAAGATTTTTTTCCTCTCTTTGATTCAGAAGATCTTTTAATTCCCTGGCCTGTTTCAAGATTGTCATTCAATAGTGTATTTATAATTGTTTAAGGATGTTTTCCACTATAATATCAAATGCTTTTGTAAATTGCGTTTCTTTTTCCTGGAACATCATGGGAACACCATTGTCCCCTGAGGCAACCACCTGAGTTTCAAAGGGAAGAGACCCTAAAAATTCAAGACCTGAGGATTTTGCAGTCTTTACCCCGCCGCCTGAACTGAATAAGTCAATGGGCTCATTGCAGTGAGGGCATTTGAATCCTGCCATGTTTTCCACAATTCCCAGGGTTTTTAAGTGAACTGTTTTGCAAAATGAGATGGATTTCCTGATATCTGCCAGCGCCACTTCCTGGGGGGTTGTCACGATCACGCCCAAAGCTTCGGGAATCATCTGTACAACGGTTAAGGGTTCGTCACCAGTTCCCGGAGGCGCATCAATAATAAGAAAGTCAAGTTCTCCCCAGCCCACTGAACTGACAAATTGTTTGATCATACCTGTTTTGGCAGGGCCTCGCCAGATAATGGCCTGGTCTTTGTCCTGCATCAATGCCTGGACAGAAACAACTTTAAGATTTCCATTCACCTGTTTTGGGATCAGAAGCTGGTTTTGAGAAATCTCTAAGAGTTCTGTCAGTCCTAACATCTGGGCAATGGAAGGACCGTGGACATCCACATCCATCAGACCTGTTTTATATCCTTTTTTAGAAAGGCAAGCTGCAAGGTTGGCAGATACACTGCTTTTACCGACTCCGCCCTTACCGCTCAGGACAAAAATTTTGTGTTTTATTTTTGAAAGGGAGTTTTTAATTGCCTGGTCTTCTGTTTTCTGCCTGGCTTCCATATCCTGGCCACCACCCTGGGATGGGCAGGTGCTTGTTTTTTTTGCTTTGTCTACACTATCGTGAATCATTTTTTTATAACATCTCCTTTGAGAAATATCGTTAATAAATTACATCTATAATGCTCACTATCCAGGTTCTGTCAACCGGAATACAGACTCTTTTATGGGAGGATTTGGCTGAAAGCTTGTAATGTCCAGGGTCAGTTTTTGGTTATCCATATCTTTGATTTCTATTTTTATTGGAATGTAACCAAAATCATATGTTTTATATTGTGTTATCATTATTTCATACAAGAGTTTTCCAGATAAGTCCCTGGATTTGAGGCCATATATTTTTCCTTTTTCATTAAGATGCAGAGACTGTGTCTCCCCCTTCCATTTTTGTTTTAATATAATACTGGATAAGGATGAGTCTGATGGTAAAAAAGAGGCATTGTCAAAGTTCTTTACAGGTAAGCGCCCCAGTAAAACTGATATCATTTCAGACATTTTTATTGGGACCTGGATATAGTCTTTCATGTCAGGGTCTTTTGAGTTATACGAGTATTTGGAATGTTCCCCGGTATGGGAAAAGAAAGTGATTTTTTCTCCCGTTGCAATAATAGTTTCTACTGGAAGGCCGGATATTAGAAGTGTGATCCTGATTTTATTGGGGAAGACAGCTGCCCACGCAATTTTGAATCTATCTATCTTTGTTTTTGTTTCAACCAGCGCCCAGCCTGTTCCCTTGCTCGCAATAATATGTTGATTAAATGATTTTGCCTGGTTTGCAAACAAAAGTGCTTTTTTATCAAGTAAGGTATTGGTTGCAGGTTTGTGCAGTGCACAACCCGAAAATATCACGATAAAGGCAATACTATAAATTAAGTTGTATAATGAGTTCTGGTTAATCATTTAACTTTTTTTGAACAGCTTCAATTTTTTTCTTAAGTTCAAGAACTTTTTCTTCCTCTTTGGCATTGGTTATTGCTTTTTTATAGGTATCCAATGCTTTCTTAAACTGATTTGCCATTTGATAAGCATCGCCAAGGTGGTCTGATATGATGGTTTCAAAAGAGGTTAGTTCGGCTGCTTTTTCAAGGTATTTCACAGCTTCTTCATACTCCCCCCTCTTGTAATAGACCCAGCCCAGGCTATCCGTGATATACCCGTCATCGGGTTTAATTTCGTGTGCTCTTTTGATAAGCAAAAGAGCCTCATCTAATTTTATTCCAAGGTCTGCATAGGAATACCCAAGGTAGTTCAAGGCGCTGGCATCCTTTGGATCAATTTCAATGACTTTTTTCATGGTGTTGATGCTGTCTTGTTTAAAGCCGGCACTATCCTGTACTGCGCCCAGTCTGAACAGCAATGATGTGTTTTCAGGAGAATTTTCAAGCCCTTTTTTTAAAAGGCTGATGGCCTTTTCATAGTTTTTATCTTTTTCATAAAACGAGGCAAGATAAATGACAAGATCAATATCTTTTGGAAGTTCTTTATACTTGTCTTCAAGGTAATTTATGGCTACCTGGTTTTCTCCTGATTTTTGGTAGAGAAAGGCTATATTCAGGATGGTTTTTTTATATTGAGGATGACCTGGTTTGATTTTCAGATAATGAAAAACAGCATTTTTGGAATCTTCAATCTCTTCATAGGACATGCCCGTAAAAAAGTTCAGGGTTTGATTTTCAGGATCGCCTTTAAGCATCTGGGAGAAAATAATAACGCTATCCTCATATTTTTTGCCGGAAATATATTCATTCACAGCCATCATAACAATCCTGGAATCACTTTCAATGTTCTGGCCAAGTTCTGTGAACAGAGTGGCTGCAGCATCCTTGTTATCGTTTTTATAATAGTGCAGAGCCATTCCTAATTGAGCCCGGTAATTGTCCGGCTCTATTTCAAGTGTTTCCTTGTAGGTTTGTAATATTTTCTGGTTGTTTTCAAGGGTGTTTTGAAGACTGAAAATTTTTATTAATTGAAACCGTGGTTCCACAATATCCGGCTCTATCTCAATGGTTTTTAAATATTGAATTTTTGCAAGTTCATATTGTTTTTCAGCAAGATAGACCTCGCCAAGATAAAACCAGGCAACATAGTAGTCAGGAAATTGACCAACCATTTTTTTTAACAATACCAATGCTTCAGGATTATTGTTTTTGTCTATATATATTTTGGCAAGACGGAGAAATGTTTCTTTGTTCTCTGGATCCAGCTTCAGGATTTTGTTTAAAATTTCAACCAGTTCTTTTTCATCAATGGCATCTTTTTTAAGTTGGACAAAAAAAAGTAATCCATCCACATTGTCAGGGTTTTGTCGAACCAGTTTTTCTGCGAGCTCCAATGCTTTTTTTTCATTATTTTGGTTCAAGTATAGCTGGCTTAGATCTCTGGTTAATATGAATGAATCCGGATCATTAACCATTGCCTTTTCCAGAGATACAATGGCTTTTTTAGAGACTTTGTTTTTAATGTGAATCCGGGATTCAAGATAATAATAATTTGCAGAAAGTTTATGTTCTTCTTTCTTGGTTTCTTTTTGAATAATTTGAGATTCAGAAAGTTTTTTATCCTGTTTAAGCTC
>JAQICW010000618.1 GCA_027858355.1 Desulfobacula sp. | reverse complement strand
GTCAAAAGGTGACTATAACTTTGTTCTTGGATAAAGCCCGGATCTTTCAACTAGTTCAGGGAATTTATCTTCCCACTCTATGGCCATGATGTGAAATCCTGAGACCCCTTTTAATTCCTTGAGTTCCTGGATATGTTCAACACAGATATCAATACCCTCCTGGGCTTGTTTGTCCTTGGGAACCCCGGAAAGACGGGCGATAATCTCATCCGGTACATCCATTCCCGGCACCCTGTTTTTCATATATTTGGCCATACCCACAGATTTCATCGGGGTCATGCCAGCCATGATAAAAGCCTTTTCCGTTAGCCCCCTGTCGTTTGCCCTTTTGATCCACTCCTTGAACTTATCCAGGTTATAAACACACTGGGTCTGAATAAATTCAGCACCGCAGGCAATCTTTTTGGCGAGACGCGGCACCCTGATCTCAAAGGGATCGGCAAAGGGGTTGGCTGCTGCACCCACAAATATTTTTGGCGGACGTTTAATAGCATCCCCACCCAAAAACTTTCCTTCATCCCGCATGTATCTAACCGTCTGAACCAATTGCATGGAATCAAGGTCATGAACATTCTGGCCTTGTGCGCAATCCCCAAAACTCTGATGATCACCGGAAAGACAAAGCATATTCGGGATATCAAAAGAGGCTGCTCCCAAAATATCACTTTGAAGGGCAACCCTGTTTCTGTCCCGTGTTACCATCTGAAGCACGGGCTCAATACCCATGAGTTTAAGATGTATACACGCTGCAAGAGAAGACATCCTTGTCATGGCAGTCTGGTTATCTGTTACATTGATGGCATCCACATAATCCCTTATCAATGCACCCTTCTTTTTGACCTCTTCAGGGTCACTTCCCCTTGGAGGTCCACATTCGGAAGTAACACCAAGGTGTCCTGCTTTTAAAACATTTTCCAGATTACTTGCAGTATTTAAAGTACTCATATCTTCACATCCTCCCTGGTTACCGTCCTTGGTCCACCTGCCCTGTCTGTGGACCAATCTTTAATCGGTGCAAGTTTCTCATAATCATCCATTTTATCCAATGCTTTTAACCTGTCCACAATCAGCTGCCAGGCACAGTCAAGATCTTTGCTGATCTCACATTTACCGTTAGTTGAACCGCCGCAGGGACCATTGAGCACTCTTTTGGCACACCTTGAAACCGGACAGATGCCACCGGTTCTGGCAAGCACGCATGAACCGCATGCCTGGCATCTTTCCGTCCAGAGTCCCCTGTCTTCATTTGCTCCCAGACATATTGTATTCACTCCCGGAATTAAGGGTGTTGTCAGATACTTTTCCGCAGCAAACTGCACGCCCACACCACAGGCAAGAGAAACAATGGCATCATAATCATCAATATTGCTTCGAATTTCTTCCAGGTATTCATGATCACATTGACGTTCCAGGGTTTTTTCATCAATCTTTTTTTCATTGCCTTGATTAATAAAATACATTCTTAACGCAGACGCCAGTATTTCCACTTCTTTTTTACCGCCCGCTTCACAAACAGTCACACACTCGTTGCACCCGAGTATCAGGAGTCGGTTAAAGTCTTTGACTTCATCAATGACCTCTTCAATGGGTTTTTTTTCTGCTATTATCATACGCCAACCTCATATTAAGCTGTTAATTATGTTTAATGCGTTAGGCTGCATTTTTTTTACTCTGTTTTGCCAACCGAATGGGACTGGGCCCAAGCTCTCTAATCATATTGTCCATTTCAATGGAATACTGTGCAAACAAGGGGCCTTCGCCGGATGAAAGATTGAACATTTTCACACGTTCGCCTCCCACACCCACCTTGTCAAGAATTTTAGAGGCCTGTTCAACTCGCTTTCTGGCCCTGAAATTTCCCTCATTGTAGTGGCAGTCGCCTTCCATACAACCCACCACATATAACCCGTCAACCCCTTTTTCAAAGGCTCTAAGAATATGGATAATATCTACCTTTCCCGTACAGGGGACACGAACTATCCTAAAATTTGAGGGAATCTTCAATCTCATGGAACCTGCCAGGTCCGCAGCTGAATACCCTCAGAAATTACAGCAAAATGCCAGAATAACCGGCTCAAACTCTTTTGTCATATTACCCCCTCCAGCAAAGCCTCGACCTTGCTGAGCAACTGATTATCTTCATACCAGTTTAGTTTTATTGTTTTTGCAGGACATTCAGCTGCACACACACCACATCCCTGACAAAGCGCAGGGTCTATATAACTGACACCCAAGTCATTGATAACCGGCACATGATATGGACAGGATCTGACACAGACAAGGCAGGATGCACAATTATCCTGGTTTACCTCTGCTGTTACGGATGAAAGGGTCAAAGATTCCTGGGAAAGGAATGTGGTTGCCCTTGATGCCGCAGCCATGGCCTGTGCAATGGTTTCAGTGATCAACTTTGGTCCGTGGGCCGTACCGCAGATAAAGATACCTTCCGTTGGCGCTTCAACGGGTCTCAGCTTTACATGGGCTTCCATAAAAAAGCCTTCAGCATTTCTGCCGGTTTTAATAATGGTTGCCAATTCTTCCGTGTCTGCTGCCTTGACTCCGGCGCTCAATACAACAAGATCCGCACTTGCCTCGATTTTCTGTCCAAGTACATGATCCCTGAAAGTCACCGCCATTCCACCGTTTTCGCCATGGACCACCTCGGGCGGATTTTCAGGATCAAACCGTGAAAAAATCACACCCAGATTTCTTGCTCGTGTGTAAAACTCTTCAAGCATGGAGTACATTCTCATATCTCTGTAAAGAATGAATACATCCGTGTCTGCATTCTGCTCTTTCAAAGCAATGGCATTTTTGACGGCATTCTGGCAACAAATCCGTGAACAATTCGGATTCTCTTCGTTTCTTGAACCTACGCATTGAATCATTATGACACGATCCAGATCCCTGACTTTGTTTTCCTCAATCATGTCGGCAAGTTCCAGTTGTGTAACCACTGATTCGCTTTCATTATAAAGAAATTCCGTGGGCTGGTATTCTGTTGCACCAGTTGCCACAATCAGGGCACCATGGTCAATCTTTCTTTCTTCCATTGATGTGCCCACAAGGACTGTGGTATTAAAGTTGCCTTTATACCCGCCAAATTCTATGATCAAAGACTGCTTTAAAATATCTATTTTGTCATGACTTTCAACCGTCTCAATAAGATCTTTCACATAAGCCCGGATATCATCGCCTTCAATGGTATGGTACAGCCTGTTTCCAAGTCCGCCAAGGCTGTTTTCTTTCTCAACCAGGGTCACTTCGTAACCTTGATCAGCCAAACCTTTTGCAGCAGTCATACCCGCTACACCGCCACCAATTATCAATGCCTTATCAATGACAGAAATCTGTTTGTCATGCAGCGGCCCTAAAGTTGCTACCCTTGCTACAGCCATTCGAATCAGATCCTTGGCTTTTTTGGTGGCTTTTTCAGGTTCGTGAAAATGCATCCAGGAATCCTGGTTTCTGATATTTGCCATTTCA
>JAQICW010000565.1 GCA_027858355.1 Desulfobacula sp. | reverse complement strand
CCTGGGGTCGAAAAAAGCACCACACGCCATTATCGAACATCTGGAACAGTACACATAGAAAAATCCTAAACAGCCTTTAAATCAAGTATTTCACGCCTTCTCGGAGCAATCCAAGAGGGGTTTTGTATTTTTACAAGGAGGCAACATGAAACAGACAAAACACCAGCAATTTCACCAGCAGGACCTTTTCGGCAGTGTCGCAGAATCCAAACCCACCCGTAGAAAATTCATCTCTGTTTACCGTGTCAGCCTGGTCAGAGACGAGCACATTAAATTTGAACAGACAAGTTTGAACAATCCTTCACAGGCCCAAAGCATTATCCGAAATCTTATCAACGCACAAGGACAACCGGATCGAGAGCAGTTCTGCGTTCTTCTGCTTGATGCAAAAAATAAAACCATCGGATTGAATATTGTTTCAACCGGTAGTTTGTCCTCTGCTTCTGTTCACCCACGGGAGGTCTTGAAGCCGGCAATATTGGCAAACGCTGCTGCAATGATTCTTGCCCATAACCATCCAAGCGGGGAATTAGGACCCTCTGCCGAAGACAAAGCTATCACAAAGAAAATCATCCAGGCATCCAGTATTATGGGCATCACCGTCCATGAGCATCTGATAATCAGCATGGATGAAGACCGTTATTTCAGTTTCGCTGACCAGGGCTTGATAAAGGATGCCTATGACGAGATTTGAAAAACCACCACCTTAAACCCATAAAATCAACCTTATCAACAATTTGAAGCCTTCCTGGAACAAACAGTCCTGGAGGGTTTTTTTATGCTTAAAAACAAGGAGGCACCATGAAGCAAACTTTAACCCGAACCAAGTTTCAGAATTTCAAAAAAGAAGACCTTCAGCGCCGATTACAGGAGATATTTGAAAAAGCAGAGCATCAAAACTCGGCCCTGGTTGGTATTTACAAATTGTTCATTCCTGACTGGGAAAAAATCGAAAGACTGGAAGGCTTCCCAACGATCGGCCAGGAAATGTGGCGATACATCTGCCAACTCTTTATCGACTTTGACCAGAAACATCATCCCAAAGTGTTCAACGGCGGTATCTGGCTCAACAATGGATTTTCCTCAAATGATAGACTGGGACATTGGGAAGTCAGCCTGGACCAGTGCAACGTCATTTACAAATAGCATTTTAACGACAATTTCAAAGTCATCTGGGGCATCTACTCTGGGTGGCTTTTCATTTTCAAACTTAAGGAGAATATCAATGAATCAAAAAATCAAAACAGTTCTTAACACTATCCTTGAAGCATTCGAGACAGGAGATATTCCAGAAGCAGTTGCAGTTGCCAGCTTTCCTCCGATTGGAGATATCCCCAGCGCCCATTGGAGTTTTACCAACCGGACTATCCAATTCATTTCCGGCACTGCTGATGCCAGAGGTTACAGACAATGGCTCGCGGCAAGCCGTCAGGTGAAGAAAGGATCTAAGGCCATTTATATTCTGGTCCCCTGTTTCAAGAAAAATAAGGATGAAGAAACAAAAGAAGAAAATAAAGTGCTGACATTCTTCAAGGCAATGCCCGTGTTTCGAGAGGAAGACACGAATGGAGAGCCATTAGATTACCAGAACATAGAATTACCTGATTTACCATTGATTAATCGTGCGCAGGACTGGGGCATTTCTGTAAAAACAGTTCCTGGCAATTATCGATATTATGGATATTTTGCACCTGAGAGAAAAGAAATTGCACTTGCCACTCCAGCAGAAAAAACACTGTTTCATGAATTAAGTCATGCTGCAGATCACATCATCAAAGGACATCTCAAACCAGGACAAAATCCACTTCAAGAAATTACAGCAGAGCTATCGGCCCAGGCGCTTGCAAGGATTGCCGGAAAAAATTCCGAAGACACCACCGGCAACAGCTACCGGTATATCAAAAGGTACGCTGAACAAATCAAAATGAGCCCCCACAAGGCCTGCCTTAAGGTCCTTTCCGATTGCGAGAAAATTATTAATCTCATCCTTCATGGCCGTGCTGATGGAGTCCAGGATGTACAAAAGGTTGCTTAATTCAAAGGGGGATAAAATGGTTTATGAAATCTGGTGTAGTTGGTGCGGAAAAAAAATCGGTACCAAGGAAGGTGAAGAAAATAAGTTTGCCTTGGACATGAAAAATAAAGGGCTTCCCATCGTTTCACATTCAATTTGCCCCAAATGTAAAAAGGCTGTGAGAATTAAATATGGACTCAATGAGCAAGGAGACAATGAACATGACTGATACCATGAAGAAAACTGAAACATGTGAATTTTGTGGAAGTGGATTTACAAGACGCTGTGAACCGGAATCATATATCGGGAATAATTGCTTTGATTGTTCCTTCTGGCTCAAAAAAATAAATCTGCCGGAAGAAGATGAAGCAAGGCGGGTGATTGTAGATGGCCAGCACTATAGGCTCGGGCTTAATAATTCAGGACCGTTTAGGGGGTTTGGAGGGCGCAAGTACACAATCCTTTTCAATGATAACAGGGTGGTCGAAACCAGTTGTCTTTGGCACCAAGGTGCAATCCCCGAGCGCTTCCGGGGGAAACTGCTTAATAATGCTGTATTTATCCCAGTAGAAACAGCACCGGTCTTAACTACCAGTGATGATGGTATACCGTTCTAATATAAGGAGGAATTTTGATGTTTGATTTTTTTGAAGACTTCGGCTGGCTTGACATTGGTATTCTCGGGGGATTAAGCGAAGAAATGGCAGAAGAAGAACGAGAACGCCGGAAAATCGAAGATGACTGGAATAAGGACCAGGAAAATGAAGATAATTTTTAGCCTCTGAAAGCCCTTCCATTCAAATCTTTCCTTTCATCAGTATCCTACTCCCAAGATTAATAAACTAACCTCGTATAGGTAGAGAGGCTTTTTTGGTTTCTCAAAAATTAAAAAAGGGAGGCAACATATGGAACAAAATTATGGAATTGGCGAAACCGCCAGAATTACCGGAGTAACTGAAAAACAGTTGCGTAACTGGGAACAGAACAAAATGATCCCTGAACCGCAACGAATTATCTGTGGAGTACGGGCTTATCGAAGATATTCTAAGGATCTGATTAACTTTATCAGTTCCGTCAAAAAATATCAGGACCAAGGCTTCACATTAAGCGCTTCAGCAGAATTTGCTAAAAAAGATGCTGAGAAAGGAGGGAATTGATATGGACCTTATGAAAGACAAGAAAAAAGAGTGCCCATTCTTCAATAAAGATTGTTTGCTAAACCAGTGCAAACTCTATCACGAAGAATTTGATCGCTGTGAACTCAGCCTAATCTCTTACAACATGTACAAATTAGCTCACGAGCTGAATAAAACAAAGAAATAAAAAAAACATCCCCCTCCCGAATACCTTTGTCTGAAGGTCAGGAGGGGGACACTTAAAACAAAGGAGAAGTTATGATATTATGAATGATACTAACAATATAGAGGTTAAATTAAACAACATACCAGAAGTGCTCAAACAGGTAGATCAATGGGTAGTCTGGCGTGAGATTAAGAAGGACGATAAAACTAAAAAGCTGCCTGTAGATCCTAAAACAGGGGAACCAGCCAGTGTTAGCAAGCCAAGTACTTGGGGAACCTACCAGGAAGCCATCAGTGCCTACCGTGAAAGAAACTTCAACGGCATTGGCTTTGTTTTTACCAAAGATGATCCGTTCGTTGGGATTGATTTTGATGACTGCTTCATCGATGCAGCACTTTTACCGGAGACGGGAGAGTTGATAAACCAGCTGGATAGTTATACGGAAATCAGTCCTTCGGGTAATGGGCTCCATACTATTGTCAGAGGGAAACTGCCTCAAGGTGGTAACCGTTATGGGAAGATTGAAATCTATGACACTGGTAGGTTTTTTACTGTAACTGGCGATAGGCTTTCTGGCACTCCAGGGGGCATCAATGACCGTCAGCAAGAGATAGGCACCTTGTTGGCAAACCATTTCCCCCGGCCGGAAAAAACTGGCAGTAACAGCACAACCATTGAAGAACTCTTTCGCAGCAAAAATGGGGCAAAATTGAAATCCTTATGGCAGGGTCATTACCAAGGGTATGAATCTCAAAGTGAAGCTGATCTTGCTCTTTGCCAGATACTTTCCCATCATTTTAATGGAAGTGTAATGACTGTTGACCGGTTGTTCCGGCAGTCAGGGCTTTATCGGGATAAGTGGGATAAGGTCCATGACTCCTCTGGAAAAACCTACGGGGAAATGACCTTGGAAAAGGCCCTGTCCATAGGCACCACTAAACCAACCCCGAAACCAGATAGATCAACATTCAATTGCAGTGACCTTGGAAATGCGGAGCGCCTTGCCCATCATTACGGTGATAAGCTCTGTTACTGCCATGTCTGGAAAAAATGGCTTGTTTGGGATGATACCAAATGGGCTGAAGATGAAACTGGCCGAATCAAACAGATTGCAAAAAAGACTGTCAGAAAAATATACACCGAAGCAATAGCGTGTGAAGATGACAACAAGCGCCAGGCCGTTGCCAAACATGCACTATTCTCAGAATCAAAAAGCCGTATCGATGCCATGACTTCTTTGGCTCAAAGTGAGCTTCCGGTACGGCCAGACCAATTTGATAAAAATCGGTCCCTGTTGAACTGTAAAAATGGAACTATCGACTTGAGCACTGGTGAACTGTTACCCCATAACAAGGATGATTTTATCACCAAGATTGCACCTGTCTATTATAATAAGGATGCCACCTGTCCTCAGTGGGATAAATTTCTTGACAGAATTATGGGTGGCAACCAAGATTTGATAAAATTTCTTCAGCGGGCGGTCGGATATTCTCTTACCGGGCATGTATCCGAACAATGCCTGTTTCTTTTCTGGGGTTCTGGTGCAAATGGGAAATCGACATTTCTCAGGACCATTGGCAACCTTCTGGGAGACTTTTCCCAGCATACAGCCACAGAAACCCTTCTGGTAAAGCAAAAAGGGGCTATCACCAATGACATTGCCAGAATGAAGGGGGCTCGTTTTATTACGGCATCTGAATCAGAAAAAGAACATAGACTTGCTGAGAATTTGATTAAACAAATGACCGGCGATGACATTATCTGCGCACGATTTCTTCACCAAGAATTTTTTGAATTCGAGCCTGAATATAAAATTTTTCTGGGTACCAATAACAAGCCTATTATCAAAGGTAACGATCACGCCATATGGCGCAGGATAAAACTGGTCCCTTTTAAAATTTTAATTCCAGAAGAAGAACAGGACAAAGACTTGATCGACAAACTTAAAAAAGAATACAGCGGGATTCTGAACTGGGCAATTGAAGGTTGTTTGGAATGGCGGCGTAACGGCCTGGGCACTCCGGCAGAGGTCACTAATGCAACGGAAGAATACCGTAATGAAATGGACGTTCTCAGTGATTTTCTCAGTGAATGCTGCACCGAAGGAAAAGATTTAAACATCTCATCCAAGGACCTGTACCAAGCTTATTCAATCTGGTGCGAGGAAAATGGTGACCAGCAGATTAAGAAGATCTCATTCGGACGAAAACTGAAAGAAAAGGGCTTTGTGGCCAAGCAACTTGGTAAAAAAAGAACACGTTTCTGGTTAGGACTGGATCTTATGGAAAGGACAGAAATAGCCTAAGAAGCACTATTGAAGGAGTTCTTCAAAGATAGAACTTCTTAGGGTAGAACAGATAGAACACTATGAACACATACTTACAGTTCTTTTCTATAGAGCACTTATATTTGAAAAACCCCCCATTCCTGTGTTCTAATCTGTTCTTCCCACTAAATGTGTTCACCCTTCCATCCCCATAGCAATAGCAGAAGAAACTTATTGGGTGAGTGCTGGTATAATTTGTCTTCTGCAACCAGTGCTTCTTATCTTTGTACGGTATTGAGCACTGGCTGTGATCCTCTCCAGGATAAGTTGGGTAGAGGAACCAGTGCTTATCCTTCTAAAGCCTTGAACATAGGCCTTATCCATCTAAAACCATAGATTCATCAAGTACCAATCTTTCTATTTTCATAAGCAGCACCAACCCTTCGTTTCATTTTGAATTTTCCCATACCAGCGGTGCTTGATACAGGTGGAAATCTTCTGTTTAAGCACTGTTGTGCTGGATTCATGATACCTTACCCCAACAAGCACCAAAGATGGCTTAAATCTAATAATATCAGCCATATATAACACTTAAATCACCAGTTCCCCAGCAAGCATCCAACCCCTAAGCTCACATATTCAGCATTTACACCCAGAACCCTATTGTCCCATTTCTACCTATGAATTTCTTCATTCGTTGACACCTTAAAAGTTTAGAAAGGTGCTGCATCGATGGAACAGCAAATTGTCTTTGTTTCCAATTTAATTTCATGGGATTTTTGCCTGGGCTAATAGAATTGAATATTTTTTTTGGAGATTATTTGCCTTGCACCATAATTTAAAGTACTGTGATTTTGGGTATAAAAATTTTAATAAGAGGAGGTGCTTTATCTCCAATATACAGTAATGGAGTTTTGAATAATTTGATTGTTCCATTTCTCATATAATGGAATTATTTCATTCCATTTGACGTGCCATCTTTAACCTGTTATGGCATCACAAGCAAACAAAATTATCAATAAAGCCAAGAGCCAGAGTGATAGCAGGGTTGGCATAAAGGTAAACCGGTTTTTTGTTCAATTCGGAAAATAGTCACAGTGGAAAAGACGAAACAAATCTACAAGAAATGGTTTAGTTATTTTTTATCATCATTCTTTTTAATTTTTTTATTATTCCCATCGGTTTTGTTTGCTGATGCTAAAATGGAAGTTAGTTTTATTTCTCCTATTTGTGGTGAGTATTTTAATGAGGGTGACAATGTTGAAATTATTATTAGTGCTTCAGATGCGGATGATAATATTAATGGGGTGTTGAAGATTGATGGAATTGAAGTTGGTACTTTTATTAACGGGATTACTACTTTTAATAAGAATGATATTACTCCAGGTGATGTAGAGTTGGTTTTAGAGGGGAGTAATAGTCAGGGATATCAGTTTAAGTTTCATATCAATGTTATGATCTTGGATTTAGATAGTGATGGTAATTATGTTGATGGAGATTATAATGCTTCATGCCTTTCGACGACAATAGATGGGTATCGAATTGACTTGGATGGGTCTAATAGTAGGGGCGTTAGAGTGACGGATGGTTTTATTGATGAGTTTATTCCAGGTGAGGATTATTTTAATTGGACCTGGAGATTTTATGAAGATGGTATTGAGCGTTCAAATAGTCCCAGTGAATATATAAATTCCATATTAGGTTACCACATTATTTGGAATCTTTCATCACCTGGGAATTATTCAGTGAAGTTGTCTACTGAAATTGTGGACCCCTCAGAATTAAACGATTTCGACATTGCAGTTAATACTTCTTCGACAATAGAGGTTGGAAATCCAGTCGAAATAACAATTAAAGCACTCGAC
This sequence comes from Desulfobacula sp., assembly GCA_027858355.1. The sequence continues at coordinate 4,420 of JAQICW010000565.1, read as the reverse complement.
ACACATGGAGCAGAATTTAACAGTTTTAATGGCAAAGTGATTTTATGGAGCAATGCGGGCGACTGGTCTATTTCCCCTACAGAAGTAACTCTTGTAAATGGTAAATGGACGGGTGATATAAGGTTTTTCGAAGCTGGAAATGGTATCATTCTTTCATGTACCGCAGGATCAATTACAGGATTAAGTAATCCTTTTGATGTCAACGGTCTTAGCAGTAATTTTGGTAGCATTGGTGGTGAAATATACAGGAACAATAATGAGTTGATCTTGGATGATGTTAAGGTAACTCTTCATAAAGGATTAATTTCCAATTATTCTCAGGTTATTAATACTGGAACCTACAGTTTTCAGGATATTGAATCCGGAGTTTACACCTTAACTGCTGAACATATTGATACTGGAAAACAAAGTACTTATTTAGTTTTTGTTCCCAGTGACTATCGAAATACTGCAAAAAATCTTGTCATTACTTTTTGTGAGGGATGTCAAGATAAGATTCCTGTTCTTCTTGTTCCTGGGATGTTGGGAAGTGCTAAAAAAGATGAGAGCTGGTGGTACCCAACATTACCAATCAATTCTCCTGAGTGGGATTCCGGAGAATTAAAAATTCATGATTGGGACGATAAAGCCGGTTGGGCAACCTTAAAAAGCAAGCTTGATGCTGAAGGTTATAAAGAGGGGTGTACTTATTTTGAAGTCCCATACGATTGGAGATTGGATTTAAACATTGCTAAAAATAAATATTTAAAAAATTGGATTGACTATGCTAAATCTTTCACCGGCAAATCCAAAGTAGATATTATAGCTCATAGTATGGGCGGACTTTTAACCAGGGCGTACATCCAAGGTCTTGATACTGAAATTGATATAAGGAAATTTGCCATGGTAGGCACACCCAATGAAGGCTCAGCAAACGCATATTACCTTTGGGAAGGTGGAGATCCTAAATTAGCGGATGATATTCTCGATGAGTGGGTCGAGTGGAGAGAAGGTGGCCCAGTGAATCTCTTTATAAATTTTTATAAGAATTCAACATTAGAGAACTATTACAGAAAACATCCAGATGAGCAGCACGGGTATAATAATAGCCTAACAATTCCAGTGAGTAAAAGAAAAATTTTGGAATATTATACAGATGGAAACCCTGAAGGAAAGCCTGATTCGGGAATTTATGGCTTAAAACAACTGTTACCTACTTATGGTTTTTTAAATGGAACCGAAGATGAGAATAAACTTCAAAGTATTACAAATGATTTTTTAATTAATTTAAATTCTGACCTTAACAAAAAAAGGATGGGCATCCCTGGTTCTGGTAAAGTGGATACAGTAGTTTTATACAGTAGTTCTGAAAAAACAATTGAAACTATTGATGTCGGTGAGTTCCACCCTACGCTAAATTTTTATTATGACGGATGTCCCCTTGGAGGAAAGAAAAGCGCAAATCTTATTGAAGATGGTGATGGGACTGTTTTGGAAAGGAGCGCTGATTTACCTTATCGGGAAGGATGGGCGGGGAAACATAAAGTTTCTGGAGGACACTCAAGTTTAATCAAGGAAAGTGCCAAGTCCGGCTACCTGGTAGATTTTTTAAAGGATGATTTTGTTTATACAGAATCTACTCTGATGACCAAATCTACTCTGATGACCAAATCTGAATTCGATGAAAGCCCAAATATTACAGACACTCTCATATCTATTTCAATTCGTGGTCGTGCTCAACCATATTTAATAAACCCTTTAGGTTTTGGTAGTGGGATTGAACCTGTTTCAAATTTAAGAGAAAATAATATTCAGGGATCAAAAATATCAGTGAACTCTAATTCAAGTTTCATTGAAATTGAAGATATTGTATCGGGAATATACACCTTACAGCTAAAAAATGTCTACTCAGAGGATTTTTATCTAAACATCAGTTTTTCTGACACTCAGGCAAACATCAATCATAAATTTCATGGTTTCATTGCTGGAGACACCGTCTCTTTTATCATCCAGGTTGATTTAGCATTAGAAAATAAAATTACAATACTACATGAACCACAGCAAGTCATAGGTTTACAAGCCCAGGTAACAGGAGCATCCGAACTTACAACAAAACTTGAATGGCAACTATCAGGAAATGAAAATGTAGCACATTACAATATTTACCATAAAGAATATGATCAGCCGTATTTCAGTTTGCTGACTTCAACTTCAGATAACTTTTTTAATACTATTCACCCATGGGTAATCAGTTCAGCAATAAAAGCAAAATTATATGCAGTGTCTGCTGTTCTCCAAGATGGAACGGAAAGTTTTTTGTCTGACACCGTTACAAATAATGACAGAGATTATGACGGACTAACTGATGAAACTGAAATCACCTTAAATACCTTAGTTGATAACCCAGATTCAGATGGAGATGGTATGCTTGATGGACAAGAAACCAATAGAGGTACCAATCCTATGCTTCCTGATACTGATGGTGATACTTTTTCAGATACTATAGAAGAAAATTTTGGATCAGACCCTCTTAATATTGAGTCAATACCTTTAATTATCAAAGAAGATTTTAACAGGGATGGTAATATTAATCTTGACGATTCCCAACTCGGACTCAAAGTGATGACTCATTACGAAGCCACTGTGGATTCGACTACTGATGTGAATGGTGACGAAAAGATTGATTTGAAAGATATCTTATACATTCTTCGACATATTGGTAGTGAACAAGGCGGTAGCGGTGATTGAAAATAAATTATCTATTCATGATCACTGAGATCCTTTATCTAACAAACGTTGACTTTTTTTCCAGTTCTTAGGGATACTCAAAATGCAAAAGCGATAATATGTATCCTTGAGGCTCAGTCCAGACAAAACTGGCACCCCCTATATATGGAGGTTTCCATTCAACTATATGAGCCGAAACCATTGTCAGGAGCCATTCTTTCATATTCCAGTTAATAATATAAAAAATTTATAGTTGATGATTTCGAAATTTATTTTTCAGGGTTTGAACCGCTGGAAAGTCCAATTATGTTGAATGGCAGGTTGCTTTTTTAAAATTGAATTTTCCCAGTCTGTTTTAACTATAATTATTCTTCACAACGATTGTCAATTTTTCAGCGTTACAAAAGACTTTAGCTACTTCTTGACAAAAGGCAAAAAAGCATTTACTTATATCTTGATAGAGTCGTAAAAAGTCTCCATTTACTGCGTTGCGGTGCCTAACCAGAAGTTCGACATACTACATGCATGCCTTCACTCCCGATCAAACACCAAGCCTTGTAGATGAAGATTTTTACTTAGCCATCGGTTTGACTTTTTATGAGTACATCATCCTTGATAAATTGACTTAACAAGAATGTTAGCTAAAGAGAGAGAAGAATATGAGAAGAACTCTATTTGTTAGATTGGCCCTATATTTCCTCGCTGTCCTGGTAACATGCAACCCTATCCAATCAGTAGCCTCAGATATTGTGGGAGATTTTAATGATAATGGAAAAATCGGCCTTGAAGAAAGCATTTATGCGTTGCAAGTTGCTGTAGGTCTCTCGCCCGCTACAGTTTTAGATTCAATTGCTGGACCAAGACGTGCTGCATGGGGGACATATTCATACTCCCCTAACACTTTGACTGGTGAATTCACATTTTCAACATTTATTCATAACGGTCCCGAAATAGGCTCCTTTGAAATACCTGAAATATCAATATCAACTACTCAGTTGGTATTAAACAGTGAGGTCTGGCATCGAGGAGATGGGGTAGCAGGCGACATAGTTGGTAGGTGGGAGCGAACTGACCCTGACAATAATTATTTCACCATGACTTTGGACGCCAATGGCTCTTTTTTATATACAGCTCAAGGGGACATGTACCTCGAGGTATTTGATGTGCCGGTTGGAACAAAAACTATCGATGGAGACTTTGGAGACTGGAGCGGGACTCCGTCGTTAAATCTTTATGACACTACCAGTGATTGTGGGTCTGTTGCTGGAAGAAAAATTACAAGTATTTCATTGGCCCAGGATGATAATTATATTTACGTTAAAATGGCATTAAACGGACCATACGACAGCACATTTAGACCTAAATTTGGTCAGATGGTCCATGTAAGAGTCGTGCCTCCTCCTGCCCCAGGCTTCTCTGCAGATTGTGGACTTTCCTCACCTGTCGGTGGCGAAAATTCAGGAATTGCTGCATTCGGTACGGGGGATGCTGAAAATCCGCCGGACAATAGATATCTACTGGAATGCAGAGTAAATAAATGTCTCGCAAATCAATGGCATAATACCAACGGAGCATTTCAGGTATGGACTGACCAAGATAATCCAACAATCTGTCGCTCTTCAAGTGATTTACCCGTAATTAATTTTGATTTTTCCACATGCGATTAACTGCTTATCATTGGAAGATTCGGGAAAAGGTTAAACAAAATTTTGCC
>JAQICW010000520.1 GCA_027858355.1 Desulfobacula sp. | reverse complement strand
GGAGGTAACTATCCGATAAAATAACGCATAATTACACCATGTTACATAAATCCAACGGCCATTTGCGTTCATAGCTATTAATTGATACTTAATACAAAGGAGATAAAAAATGGGTAAGGTAATCATAATCATGGGATCAAAAAGTGATCTTGAATGGTGCAAAAAAATTGCAAAAAATCTTGATAAACTGGGCGTGGAGAGTATTTTGCGGGTGGCTTCCGCCCATAAAGTTCCCTTGAAGTGTTATGAACTGATAAAAGAGTATGAAAAACAAGGGGTAGTTTTTATTACAGTGGCAGGAAGGAGCAACGCCCTGAAAGGGTTTACAGATGCCCAGACCTTTTGTCCGGTTATTGCCTGCCCGCCCTACAGCGATAAATTTGCCGGGGCAGACGTATAATCAAGCCTGAGAATGCCTTCTGCTGTTGCCCCCATGATGGTTCTGGAGCCGGCCAATGCCGCCCTGGCTGCTGCAAAGATTCTGGCACTGTCTGACAATGGAATAAAAGAAAAGATAAATGAGTATCAGAAAACAGCAAAAGAGGCTTTGGAAAAAGATGATCTGGAGGTCTGCAATGGGTAGTGTAAAGGATTTTCAAATATTACAGGCTGCGGTAAAGGATACTGCTGGGCGGGCAAGATTTACATTTTCCGACCGCTATTCAGTTTTTGACTGGGGCGAGATGCCGGATACTATCCAGCATAAAGGAGCTGCCATTGCCTTACTGTGGGCTTATTTTTTTGAAAAACTGGAAAAAGCAGGTATCCCCACCCATTATCTTGGACTGGTTGAAGAAGGTGCTGCCAAAAAGCTTTCCCATGTATATTGTGCCTGTACTAACCAAATAACCCAAAAACAATGGTTCCCGGATATCCCGCCCCTAAAAGATCGTTGCAGGGATATCCAGAAGTCAGGTTTCAAACAATCAGGAGAAATACAATGAATACATTTAAAAAATCAATAACATTGATGGCATGTCTTTTATTACTGATAGGCACAAGTGGTTGCGATCAGGTAGAGAAAGTGCAAAAAGCCGCCTCTGAATTGGTAACACAAGCATTGGATGAAGCAAAACAGGCGATTGGGATTGAATCCGGAAAACCCAAAGAATCCGAAAGTCAAAGCGAAAATAAAGATGACGAGTCAGGTAAAAAAGACTACACTGAAGATAGCAAAGAAAACTAACATAAAAGGATACTTGCTTTGAAAGAAAAATTAAATATTTCTCACTATTTTTTGTTTTCCCTTCTCTTTGCAAGTCTTTTTCTATGCTATAATATGATCAATATATACCTTGATCCGATTATCTTTGGTCTGATACTGGGAATCCTGGCAAAGCCTGTATATGAATGGGTGCAGAAAAAAGTAAAAGGCAGAACAAACCTTGCTGCATGCATTTTATGCATCCTTCTTGTTGTTGTGATTATGATTCCACTCATGTTGCTTGTTTCTGTTATCATAAGACAGGGTATCATTTCCTTTAATGCCATTAATGAGTGGGTTATGGCCGGCAACCTTGAAAGATTTATCCAATTGTATGAAAAATATCTGCCCGCCACAGAATTCTTAAAAGACATTGATATTAATGACACCATTACAACCCTTACTACAAACAGTGGCAAGTTCTTAATTCAACAAAGCGGGGCCATAGTAAGCAATATCTCCGGTGTTGTTATAAATTTTGGCTTAATGATCTTTGTCTTCTTTTTTGTGGTGCAAGATGAAAAAAAAATGTTTGATTATATTTTTCATCTTATGCCCCTTTCATCAGAACATGAGTCAATTCTTATTGAAAAGGTCAAGGCTGTATCAAAATCAGCCATGCTCGGGACGGCAGTCACTGCAGCGGGCCAGGGCATAGCCGGTGGCATAGCTTTTGCCATCTGCGGCCTGCCTGGATTTTTCTGGGGCGCTGTCATGAGTTTTGCTTCACTCATACCGGTTGTTGGCACAGCCCTTGTCTGGGTCCCTGCGGCAATTTATCTTTTTGTATCAGGAAGCATGAAATCAGGTGTTTTCATGATTATATGGTCTGTTGTGGTCGTTGGAATGATAGATAATCTTGTTCGTCCGCTTTTCATGAGCGGTTCTGCAAACATGAGTGTTATTGTTATATTTTTTTCCATACTTGGCGGATTAAATTTTTTTGGTCTTGCAGGGCTTTTATACGGCCCTTTGATTTTTGGCATAACAATGGTTCTTTTTTATATATATGAACTTGAATTTAACGACTTCCTGAATGGCCAGGACAATAATAATTAAATTGAAACTCATGAATTTGATGACACAGATTGCCTGGGTGACTGATATTCACCTTAATTTTTTAAACTTGTCTGAGATTGAGGTGTTTTGTCATAACATTGCAGTGCAGGAACCTTGTGCGCTGCTGGTGGGAGGAGATATTCTTTTAAAGATTATGCCTTCATATCCAGACGGTGATCTGACTGTTTTATGCGGCCATACCCACGATGCGGGACAGGTCAACGTTTCGTCCAATCTTCATGTGAGAATCGGCGGGGCTTTGTATGGCAAACCCTGTCTGCAGGATATGCTGGAAGTCAAATGAATTTATATGCCCGGGTTGTGAAAAACAATTTTCCGGAAATGGCTCTAATTTTTGTCCCTGGTGTGGAAAACAGATACTTTAATACCATTCAGCCCTATGGGACAAGAGCGGAATGGTCTTTTTATTCTGTCGAGCATACTTCTTGCCTGCATGGGTATTGACATGATAACCACCTTTGGTGCGGTGGCGGTGTGTATCGGAAATATCGGACCTGGCTTTGGAACCGTTGGGCCTACTGAAAACTTTGCCAATTTGCCTGTTTTAGGAAAATGGCTGCTTGCCTGGTGTATGCTGTTGGGTAGATTAGAAAGTTACACAGTAATTATCCTCTTCGTTCCTGAGTTTTGGAAGAAATAAAGAAGAGAAAAAGAATTTATGGATCAGAATGCCTAAGGCAGACTAAATGAAAATTAAAATAAATTGTATCTCCGTGATTATCTTATGAAAGCTGCAAGTATTTCAAGATCATCACTGTCGCAAGTTGGGATGGAAGGGGCTTTAATAGCCCTGTCTCCACTGCCGTTTATTTTTGCATCGATTGGTTTAGATAGTGATTTTCCTCCGGTTTGGCGTATAGGGATTGCATCCTTTGCCTCTATTACATGTCTTATTTGTGCTTTTACATTATTTCGGCGGCCAAACATGGGCAAAATTTTTGGTGGGTTGTCTTCTTTAGGCAGCTTTGTTGTAGCTTTGCCATATCTTGTTAACAACCCTTTTGCAGCACTAATTGGAACTGTTTCACTAATCAGCGCAGAATTTGCATTATTGGATTTCAGAGTCTATGTCGACCACAATAAAAAAAACTATCATGTGAACCGGTATCAACAGCGGATGCGTTGGGCGATTATGATGGTTCCTGTTGTTATCGGCATTTCAATGATATTGGGCATTTCAGATTCTCTCTTATCAAGAGCCACGATTACGGTCACATCAGTCATGGTACAAATTCTTTTTATTGTTTGGTCCTGGAAACAAAGATCCAAACCTCTTTTTTTGCTCCCAGTAGCGGGGTTTTTATTCTTAATATTAGTTCTTTTTTCATTGGCAACGGAACATACCATGACAATTTCTCTTGTCATCAGTTTGGCCATCTTCCTTTTACTACCCTGCTCCGGCCCAATTCTTGAAAGGCGGGAGCATTGGTGGGAAGTATTACTCAACCACCCTGCACGCATTTTACTCAGCACCTTCTTTGCCTTATCCGTTCTGGGCACCCTGATACTCACTATTCCCGCTTCGACAAAGGGGGGAAGCATTGGCCTTGTAGATGCTGCATTTACTTCTATGAGTGCAGTTTGTGTCACCGGGCTTATCGTTCTGGACACACCCACTGATTTTTCAATGCTCGGTCAATTTTTCATCATAATTCTAATTCAACTTGGTGGTCTTGGCATCATGAGTATTGCCACCGTCGCACTGCATGCAATGGGTCGACGTTTGAGTTTACGGCAGGAACGTCTTTTTACATCAATGACAGATACCGGCCATAAAGACCTGGTCGCTTCTCTGATTGCAATTCTAAAATTTACATTTATTGCAGAAGCAGCGGGTGCATTTATCCTGACTGGTTTGTTTTATTCAGCAGGAGATACTTTGGGTCAAGCATCATGGCGGGGATTGTTCACTGCAATATCAGCATTCTGCAATGCAGGATTTGCGCTGCAAAGTGACAGTCTGATTTCTTATCAAAACAACCCTTTGATTTTGCATATTGTTGCTGTTCTGATTGTTTTTGGTGGTCTGGCACCGGCCACAAGTTTGATTCTTCCAAAATGGATACGTCGACAACAGATTCCTGTTACAGCACGCATATCTCTGATTGCTACCACCGTTTTGTTGGTCTCGGGTACTTTTTTCGTGCTTGCTTTTGAATGGAATGGTATTTTATCAGACTTATCGTTTTTAGATAAAATTCATAATGCCTGGTTTCAATCTGTAACATTACGTACCGCAGGATTTAATTCGGTGGACATTACAGGAATGATCAGTCCAACGTTTCTTGTCATGCTTTGCTTGATGTTTATCGGAGGTAGTCCCGGTAGTACTGCAGGTGGCGTCAAAACGACAACAATTGGCATATTAGCAATGACATTCTTGGCAAGCATAACCAACCGTAACGTTGTTATAATACAAAATAGAAGGATTCTTTCCGGAACTATTTATCGTGCCATTACGATTGTCGCTTCAGGAGCAATTGTTTGGTTTATCATGGTATTGATGCTCAAAATAACACAACAAATTTCTGTTCGTGACATCATTTTTGAGGTAACCTCCGCTATTGGTACTGTGGGTCTTTCTACCGGTGCCACCGCCTATCTTGATGAAATCGGTAAAATAATAGTAATGATCGCTATGTTTACGGGTCGTATAGGTCCCATGACTCTGTTTATGCTGCTAGGCCAAGATCAATCAACACCTGCTTCTCGCTGTCCGGATGCAAGAATCACATTAACTTAAAGGAGTTTAGTATATGTCTCAACAAATATTAATAATCGGGCTTGGTCAATTTGGAAT
>JAQICW010000504.1 GCA_027858355.1 Desulfobacula sp. | reverse complement strand
AAAAAAAAGTATTGCTCATAATTGATGAATCCCAACTCCTGACCCAGGAAATGCTGGAAGAGATTCGCCTTTTATCAAATATCGAAAGAACCGATGCAAAACTGATTAATATCTTTTTTGTAGGCCAGAATGAGTTCAATGAAATCCTTAACCAGCCCCAAAACAGGGCAGTAAGACAGAGGCTGACCTTAAATTACAACCTTGATCCCCTCACCCCGGATGAAACCTGTGAATATATAAAGTATCGGTTAAAAGTAGCCGGAACCACAGAAACAATTTTTGACATCTCTGCTGAGCAGGAAATATTCATGTACTCAGGAGGATTTCCCCGCAGGATCAATATCATCTGTGATCATTCACTTTTGTCAGGCTATGTAAAGGATAAAACCATAATTGACGGCCTTATTGTCAGGGAATGTGCCAAAGAGTTAAAAATACCCGCCCATGTCAGAAACCGGGACATAAACGGTTTTGCCGACAACCATTCCAAGCCAGCACCCGTGATAAAATCCCGAGCCTACATACTGCCTCCGAAAAATCCTGAAAAGAAAAAAAAGAAATTATTTTTATTTGGAGCAATAGCGTTTGTATCAATTTTTATCTTTTTATTGTTTTTTATCTTTCCGAATCAATTTAAAAATTCTTTATCAATGACCAGTAACAGCCTCATTGTTTTAAAAAATCAAATCATTTCAATTCTACCTGATTCCCTTCAACAATATTTTCAACATTTACAGATAGAACCAAACCAGGCTCCTGAAGATCCCAAGCCTGTAACCAAAGAAAATCACAGCCAAAACCTCTCCCCAAATATGATTGACAAAGAAGCTAAAAAACAGGGAGCTGATGTAATCGTCTCAAAACCTATCAAAATAATAAAATTGGACGAAACAATACCAATACATCCAATCCAGACAAATTTAATCCAGGCCATTAAACCTGAACCCTTAAATTCTGTTCCGGAAAAGGTGCTGGTACCTGGTACTGAGCTGATCATGGATGGTGATCAAGACCAGTCAAACAAACAGGGATTTGAAAATAAAAATAAAATTCCTTTGCTGCCAGAAGATAGGGTAATCGTCAGATTTAAATATAATACCAATGATTTTACAGAAACCGGTTTTGAAAATCTAAAAACTTTTGCAGACATTCTGTCAATGCACCCTGAAGCAAAAATATTGGTCACAGGCTATACAGATTCTGAAGGAATTCAGAAATATAATCAAAAATTGTCAGGATTCAGGGCAAATATTGTCAAAAGCTTTCTTCTTGGAAAAGGCGTAAGACCAGACCAGATAAAAATTCAAGGCTTAGGAAGTAAAAACCCAGTTGAAAGCAATGATACAGCCTGGGGCAGGACGATGAACCGCCGTGTTGAAATTGAAATGCTTGAATAGATTTTAATCTGGAGCTGTTTCTCTTTCCGCACTGAATGATGTTTCCGGTTTTATAGCAGTGATGCTTAAAAATCCGGCGGACTAAAAGTCAATCCCGAACACTTGCAGATTATCAACAATGTGCTTTGTTAAATAATTTTACAACTATATTTTAAAAATTTTGAATCATCAGACATCAGGGCAAGCTTGTTGACAATAGCTTGTGCAAGTATCATCCGGTCAAAAGGATCTTTATGGTGAAGTGGTAATTTACCCAGAGTAATCGCATGAGTGCCTGAAAAATCCAATACATCAACCTGCATTTTCTCTGTCATTTCAAGCGGATCAAATTCAATATTAATTTTACCAATCGAAGATTTAATCATAAGCTCTGCGATACTCATAGCACTTAAAAAAACTTCATTCGCCGGAGACTCCAGTTCATAAAGTCGTTTCGCATTGATTTTTTCAGGGCATGACAACATCCACAAAAAAATGTGCGTGTCAATTAATATTTTCACGACTAAACACCATAAAACATGGTATTAATTTCTTCATCCTCTTCCATGAAGTTATCAGGAATATCTATTTGTCCTGCAAGCAGGCCAAGTTTACGCTTCGCTTTAGGTTTATGAACTATCAACTCTACAAGTGGTAAGTTATTCTTGGCAATTATTACCTCTTCACCATGATATGCCATATCAATAAGTTTCGAGAGGTTGGCTTTGGCTTCAGATACATTAATAATCATTATACACTCCTAATTAAATGAACCATTAGACCCAGTATACCTATTTAAATCAAGATAGTCAAGATAGTATCTTTTATCCCATAGTTCCAGCTATTTGGAAAATAGACATAACAAGGAAGCCCTGGCCACATTAAAATACGGAATCCTGGACAATAAAGGGTTTCTTCTTTTAACAGGGGATGTGGGAACAGGGAAAACCTCACTAATCAATTCTCTGATTCAAAGCCTGGGTGAGGATATTATATGCACTTCCGTTCCAGATCCCAGCCTTGAAAAATGGATTTTCTCAATTATATTGCCGCAACATTTGGCATTAACAGGGAGTTTTCCACTAGAGGAAGCTTTCTGGTCCATTTCAAGCATTTTTTAATTGAAGCCTATGAAAACAAAAAAAAGTATTGCTCATAATTGATGAATCCCAACTCCTGACCCAGGAAATGCTGGAAGAGATTCGCCTTTTATCAAAAATTGTCAGGATTCAGGGCAAATATTGTCAAAAGCTTTCTTCTTGGAAAAGGCGTAAAGCCAGACCAGATAAAAACTCAAGGCTTAGGAAGTAAAAACCCCATTGAAAGCAATGATACCACCTGGGGCAGGACGATGAACCGCCGTGTTGAGATTGAAGTGTTTGAATAGATCAAGGTTTTTTATAAAAAAAAGCAGGGTTGATAAAAAACCCTGCTTTAGATTTTGATATAAGATAATTTCTTATCTGAATTTTCTTCTGCTTACTCCTGCAAGCCCAATCAACCCCAAGCCGAACAGGAGCATTGTAGCGGGCTCCGGTACAGGTGGTGGATCACTTTGCGCATCGTGTTGTGCATCGTGTGAAAATGGGGCTTTTGTATTATCATTGTATAGGTCAAAATGAATGGAATAGTCATCACTCAAGAGTGTCGTATCGACTTCAAAGGCGACATAATATAAATAATCAATCGCAGGGTCAATCGTTTCAGAAAAAAAGTCCTCAAATTGACCCGGATTATCCTGGGTATTATATGCTTCAACTTTATCCATTTTATCAAACATAAATTCATACTCAAGAAAATAGGTAGGAAAAACTCCATGGGGAGAGATACCTGGGTTGCCATACTCCATACCTGTTGGTACTTCAATGGGTTGGTCGTCGTCAAAAACAAAAGTCCCAACAATGGGCGCAGAGATAGCTTCTTCAATGCTTGGAAATAAAGCCATACTGATATAATAAGGGTCAGCCAAAGACGTTTTATTTGATTCATACATAAGGGCATAAAGAGTAAATACGTCTCCAACAGAAACGACAGTTTCATCATCATAAAGAGGATCGCCTGATACATTGTAATATCCACCACCAATGTCCAATTGCAACAATGGCAGAGCGAATGTTTGGGTCCCATAACTAAACAAAAAAGATGACAATATTATTAGGAACACTCTTCTCATTTTTTTATCCTTCTCTTTTCATATTAAATTTTCGAAATCTTCCCGATCCCGAAGATTAATACATAAAACATAACGTATGCAAAAAGCGTTCCGAAATAAGAATTGTTATAAACAAATTATAAATTAATCTAATTATTAGATACTTACAAAATCGGAGGGCAAGGCTTATTTCAACAGGTATGAAAAAAACTACCCAAAACATATAAAGGTTTTCTCTTTATAGGAAATAAAATACACACCACCCTACGCCAGCTTTTTTTTGTTACCTCGGTTTAATCGGAGCCCAGTATAAATCAATTATGATTTGAGATCTTACTTTTTAATTGACAAATATCAGCATCCCAATATACTACTAACCTAATTATAATGATAAACTGATTTTATCACAAGAGCGAAAAGGTCTGTCCACTTTTTTCAATATACCTGGAGGCGATCCATGAATTTTCTGTTAAAACTTATTCCTGTTATCCTTATCCTGTTTGTTTCTGTCATGGGTTGTTCAAGTCCAGAAGATAAAAAATTAAGCCACTTTAACAAAGGAAACGAATACTTTGAGGCAAAGGAATATAAGAAAGCTGAAATAGAATTGAAAAACGCAATTCAGATAGACAATCGCTATACAGAAGCCCTGCTGAAACTTGGGGACACAATGATGAAGCTTGGCCAGCTCAGGCAGGCGTTCAGCACATATTCCCAGGTGGAAAAGATCTCGCCGGATAATATCCAGGCCCTTGTCAACCTGGCAAAATTTTATTTTTTAAACAAAAAACAGGACGAGGCAAAAACAAGAATAGAAAAAGTCCTTGAACAGGATAACAACAATATTGATGCTCTTTTTTTAAAAGCCCAGGTCCTGACTCGTCAAAAGGAATTTGAAACTGCTGCAAATGTCTTTGAGAAAATCCTTGAAATTGAAAACAACCATATCCCCTCCCTCCAGGGACTGGCCAGGCTTAAAAGTTTTCAGAAAAAATTTGACCAGGCAGAAGCACTTTTGCTGAAAGCTGTGGATGCAGCTCCCAATACCACCCAGCCAAGGTTTGTTCTTGTCAGTTTTTACTTAAGCCAAAAAGGTCTTGAAAAAGCTGAAGAACAGCTTAAACTGGCAGCCGTTGAAAATCCCGACAATTCAGATATTCAGATAACCCTTGGTGAATTTTATTTAAAAACAAAAAATACAGATCAGGCTGAAGCGTCATACAAAAAGGCTGTGGAAATAGCACCTGATAAGGTTAAACCCTATCTAACCCTTGCAGGGTTTTACAATATCATTGGAAAGAGTGAAAAAGCCCTGGAGTTTTACGAAAAAGCCATTATAGTTGATCCGGAAAATATCACAGCCATGCAGTCCCTGGCACGCTACCAATATAAGAGTAAAAATGTGGATGCTGCAGAAAAACTGGTTTCTGAAATCATTGAACAAAGATCAAAGTTTTATCCTGCAAAAATGCTTCAAAGCGAAATTCTAATTTCCAGGAAAAAATTTGAAAAAGCTGTCCAGATACTGACCAGTCTTGAAAAAGAAGAGCCCAACGCCCCCAGGGTACATTATTTCAAAGGCCTGTGCCATATAGGTCTTGGTAATATTGAACAGGCAGCTGCATCAGTCTCAAAAGCTGTGGAACTAAAACCCGATTATTTGATAGCACGCCTTCTCCTTTCTGATATTTATTTTCAGCAGCGATCCTTTGACCTTGCTGTAAACCAGGCCTCTGAAGTTTTAAAATTGAACGATTCCATTTACAGAGCCCTTATGATAAGGGCCAATTCCAAGCTGGCCCTTAGAAAATATATAGAAGCTGAAGAAGACTATAAAAAAATAATAGAAATTGGTCAGGATAATCCTGCTGGATATTATCGCCTGGCCTATTTGAAATCCGGCCTGAAACAATACGACAAAGCAGAAGATTTGCTTGAAAAAGCCTATTCCCTTAACAATCAGCTCATAGATGTATTTACATTAAGGGTGAGAAACAGTCTTTCTCAAAAAAAGATTGAAAGAGCCCATGACCTGTGCAGACAGCAGATAGAAGTAGCCAAAGATAATAAGCGGATTCAGGCCATTGTGCATAATATCCAGGCCACAGTTTTTCTGACTGAAAAAAAACTGGATGATGCAAAATCATCCTATAGCAAAGCAATTGAAACAGATCCGGATTACTTGACATCCTATAGTTCCCTTGCAAAAATCTTCCTTGCGCAAAAAGCAATGGATAGTGCAAAAGACCAGTACAAAAAAGTTCTTGAAAAAAATCCCAACCTTGCCCCCACCCACATGATGCTGGGCACTATATATGAAATGGAAAAGGACTACACCCAAGCTGAAGAACATTATAGGAAAGCACTGGAAGTCGATCCTGAGTTTGGCGCTGCAGCCAACAACCTTGCCTATCACCTGGCAACCCGCACAGATCAATACGATGCAGCTTTGCAATATGCAAAAAAAGCAAAAGAACGTTTTCCTGAAGATCCAGGGGTTATGGATACACTGGGGTTTGCCTACTATAAAAAAGAGCTTTACGGCAATGCCGTGAACGAATTTATTGACAGCCTGAAACAAATTCCTGATAATCCCATTGTTCGCTACCATCTCGGGCTTGCCTACAATAAAAAAGGAAACATTGAACTTGCCAGAAAAGAACTTTCAAGGGCATTGGAGATTAATGATAAATTCCCGGACGCTGAAAAAGCCAAAGCTCTTCTTGACGAATTAAACAAAGGATGATGATGAAAATCTTTAAATCATTTGGATATGTCATTATTGCATTGGTTATCTCTTCTTGTTTTGCAAACGCAGAAGAGATAACAGGAAAAGAGCTTGCCCAGAAAGTATTTGACAGGGACAGGGGGGAAAACTCCATTTCAACCGCACAAATGGTCCTTGTCAATAAAAACGGTAATAAAAGGACAAGACAATTTATCAACAAACGTTTGAAGGATGGTGATCTTGAAAGGCAGATCATCCGGTTCACCTCCCCTGCCGATATTGACGGCACAGGTTTTCTGACCATTGAAAAGCCTGGATGGGAAACAGAGCAATTTCTCTTTCTGCCAGCCTTGAGAAGAACCAGAAGGATTGTCAGTTCCCAGAAATCTCACAGGTTTGTGAACAGCGATTTTACCTATGAGGACATGGAGCGCCTTCCTGTTGATGACTATACCTATAAAATTATTGGATTAAAGAAAGTTAGCAATATAGATTGTTATGTGCTGGAAACCCGTCCAAAAAAAACAACAAAGTCCCAGTACAGCCTGACCCAGAGCCTGGTTGCCAAACCATCCCTTGTGCCCTTGCTTGTCAAGTATTTTGACAAGCAAGGGATTCACATCAAAACATACAAGGTGTTAAAACTGGATCAGGTCCAGGGCATCTGGACCGAATCAACCATAAGCATGGAAGACCATGGAAAAGGACATAAAACCTATATTAAACTTGAACTGATTGAGTACAATACAAATATTGATCAAGAACAGATATCCAGAAAGGGCCTTGAAAATTATTAGCACGGCATCCTTATTGCTTTCCTTGGTAATCAACACCAGCAAAGGAATAGGTAATGACATTGGAACAACCCGGCAAATTATTCATAATCTTTTTATTTACAGTCGTCTCAGCACTTATGGTGCTGCCGGCAAATTCTTCCGCCTTTCCCTCCAATAGTGTCAAAAACATAACATTTGACAAAAAATCAACCCAGGAAACTATCATTGTTTTCCTGGAAAAACTTCCAAAAATAAAATTTTTTGTCCTTCACAACCCGGAACGGATAGTCGTGGATATCAAAAATGCTTTTGTGCCCCAGGTAAACATCAATAAAGAAACCAGGGGTGAGGCAGTAAAGAAAATCCGGGTTGGCCAAAACAAAAAAGATACCGCAAGAATTGTCCTTGATATCAACGAGGATAGCCAATACAATTTTATGGTTAAAAAAAAAATGTTCAATGAAAAACCAGCCGTAATAATTATGGTATCTTCCCTTAAAAAAGAAAAAAAACAAAATCTGCCCCCCTTGCCAATACTTTTTAATCCAATAGAATCAAATGCTATACCCCCTGAAACATCTTTTGAAAAAATCCCTGTCAAAGAAATAGAGGGATCTCTTGTATTGTTTGATGATGCCATGCCCGATGATATTTTCAACAAAACAGATAAACAGGAAAAAAAATCAGATTTTTCCATATCAGGTATTTTGCATGTAAGAACCACTTTTCAAGCCAAAGAAAATAATAGCGTTGAAAATAATACCACAATCAGAAACCGAATACTTGTGGAAACCAGGTACAAAAACCTGCTGACCTTGTCAGCCCTGTCAGACTATCTCTATTTTGGCAAAGAAAATGAAACAGATGCGTTTGACCTGGATCTCCATGAAGCAAAATGGCAATATAATAAGGGAAATTATGGATTTTCCATTGGCAGGCAAATCATACGCTGGGGCAAAGCAGACCAGATCAGCCCGGTTGATACTCTGAACCCCCAGGATATGCGGGAATTTATTATCCCTGAATATGAAGAAAGAAAAATCCCGCTCTGGATGGCTGACCTGAATCTGTTTTTTGATAAATTTACCCTGGAAGGGGTTTTTATTCCATTCTTTGAAAAATCCAGAATGGATTACTTTGGCACTGACTGGTCCATATTCGGGCATATGAAAAAAGAGCTCCAAAACGCCCCTGTCCCTCCTGCCCTGAAAACATATTTCAACAATATAAACGTCCATGAAAAAGACCCGGACACAGAAACGGAATTTGCCCTGAGACTTGCTACCACCATCAAAAGCATTGATCTTGGATTAACCTTTCACCATACAACAGAAGACACCCCTTATTTTACGAGTTTTCCAGTAAAAAACCTCAATATCAGCAATGATCTTTCTATTCAGAGCCTTACCTCATCTTTAAGCACAGCAGTCCTTACCAATGAAAATATTGAAGTTGAATATAAAAGAACCAGTATTGTTGGCTTTGAATTTGAAACAGTTTTTGCTGATTTCGGCGTAAGAGGGGAAGCCGCCTGGCAGGAAAACCAATCTTTTTTAACATCTTCTCTGACCTCAATACGAAAACCCACTTTGATTTATATTATTGGAGCAGACTATACAACCCTGGGTGATACATACCTGAACCTGCAGTTTGTTCACAGACATGTATCTAACTACGACCCTGATATACTCTACTTCGATCAGGACACCTACTCCCTTATTGGGGAAATCAGCCGGAATATTGTTTCAGACTGGCTAAAAGCCAGCCTGAAATACTCAAACAATCTTAACAACAATGAATGGTACCTCTCCCCCCAGCTTAAATACACATACATCACAAATTTTGAGTGTATCATCGGCGCCCATCTTTTCTCAGGAGACAAAGACACCTGGCTTGGAAGCTTTCAGGATAGCGATCTTTTCTTTTTAGATCTTTCATACCAATTTTAACAAATTCATATTTGTACTTCAGCAATTCTCGGTGAATCATATTCATATAAAAAATTGGATTCTTTGTGCAGTCAATCATAATTTGGTACGCTCATGAATATTTACT